>CAVIXF010000156.1:0-5277 GCA_963646585.1 Candidatus Gastranaerophilales bacterium HUM_1
CTCCGTTCGGCAGTCTCAAATAAATTTGGACTGCGCTCACTTATCGAAAAGGTTCCGATGACATATGCCCGAAGACGGTCATTGTCCGGCGGCATTCTTACGCCGGTCCATCCAGGACTGGAGGATTATGGCGGCGCTGATCCGGTCGACGTTCTCCTTCTCCCGGCGGTCCTTCTTCTTCATCCCCCCGTCAATCATCGCCCTGTGCGCCAGAACCGAGGTGAAACGCTCGTCTTCGAGGTTCACCGGGATGTCCGGAAAGGCTTTTTTCAGATGTCTGAGGAATATGTCGACGTCGGCCGCAGCCTCCGAGGGACATCCGTTCATATTCACGGGATAGCCGACGACAAAAGCCGCGACATTCTCTTTTTGAGCGTAGGATTTAAGATAATCTATTATCTTTGCAGACTGTACCGTTTCCAATGCGGATGCGAAGATTCCGAGCGGGTCGCTCACCGCGACGCCGACCCTCTTACGGCCGTAATCTATTCCCACGAATCTGTCCATTGGTTGCGAATCGACAACTTATAAGCATACATTCCGGGGCTTGTGCGTCAAGCCCGCATTGACGGCTGCAAAGTTAGCATTAAACTATGGCTCGACAAAATAAAGATAAGGAACAGCGGAGATTCTTCCTCAACATCGTGGACGCGCAGACCCACAAGCCCCTGTGGTCTACGAAGTTCACAAAGGCGGGCTTCTGGATGACCGCGGTCTATTCGGTGATTCTCATCTGCGTGCTCACCTACTGCGCGACGGCATACACCCCCCTGCGCACTTTCATCCCCGGCTATCCGGACGAACACTCAAAGAGGGAGGCGATTCAGAACGCGCTCAGGATAGACTCGCTCGAACAGGCGATATGCCGCTGGGAGCTCTACTCCGAGAACCTCCGCCGCGTGGTCAAGGGCGAGGAGCCGCTCGATCTGAACAGCATCCTGTCCGGGACCGAGGGCGGCGCGGCGGAGATCGTGGACGAGCCGGACAGCGGGTCGGACGCGGAGTTCAGGGAGGCGGTCGCGAAGGAGGAGCAGTTCGACCTCGCGGCGGGACGCAGGAGAGACCTCCCGATCGAGGGCGTGCATTTCTTCACACCGCTCAAGGGCGTGGTCAGCAAGCCCTACGACAGATACGTGCACCCGTACGTGGATTTGACCGCACCGGCTAACTCCGTGGTTATGGCGACGCTCGACGGCACGGTGATCTTCTCCGGATGGAACAACGACGCCGGATACACGATTCAGATTCAGCATCAGGACGACATAGTCTCCATCTACCAGCACACCGAGAAGCTCCTGAAGAAGACCGGCGACAAGGTCAAGGCGGGGACTCCGATAGCCCTCGTGGGCAGCGACGGAGACCTGACCGTGAGCGACCATCTGCGTTTCGAGCTGTGGTACAAGGGCGAGTCGGTCGACCCGGCCAAATATGTAAATTTCTGACAGGATGAGAAAAAGAAGGGTCGCGATACTCGGTTCGACAGGCTCGATAGGGCGGCAGGCGCTGGACGTCATCAGACAGCACCCAGACCTGTTCGAGGTGGAGCTGCTGACAGCGAACAACAGCGCGGAGCTGCTTGTCAGCCAGGCGGTCGAGTTCGACGCGAACAACGCGGTTATATGCAACGAGGCGAAATACGACGAAGTGGCCGCCGCGCTGCAGCCCAAGATGATAAAGGTCTTCGCGGGGATGGACTCGGTCTGCTTCCTTGTGAAGTCCGACAGCATTGACGTCGTGCTCACCTCGATGGTGGGCTTCAGCGGGCTGCGCTCCACCGTGGCCGCGGTCGAGGCCGGCAAGACGGTCGCGCTCGCCAACAAGGAGACACTCGTCGCGGCAGGGGCGGCGGTTATGGGGCTGGCCGCGAAGAACCGCGCCCGCATACTCCCGGTGGATTCGGAGCATTCGGCGATCTTCCAGTGCCTGCTCGGCTCGGGGGGCAACGCGGTCGAAAAGATACACCTCACCGCCTCCGGAGGGCCGTTCCGCACCTGGGACAAGTCGAGAATCGCCTCAGCGAAGGCCGCCGACGCGCTCAAGCACCCGAACTGGAGTATGGGCAGCAAGATAACCATAGACTCCGCGACGATGATGAACAAGGGCTTCGAGATGATCGAGGCGAAGTGGCTGTTCGGGGTCAGGCCGGACCAGGTCAATGTGGTCGTGCATCCCGAGTCGGTCATCCACTCTATGGTGGAGTACGCGGACGGAGCGGTGGTCGCGCAGCTGGGCCGTCCGGATATGCGCGGGCCGATCCAGTTCGCGCTCTCCTACCCCGAAAGGCTTCCCCTGGACAACCGCAGGCTGGACTTCGCGGAGCTCGGTTCGCTGACTTTCGAGAAGCCGGACATTGAACGCTTCCCCGCCCTCGGTCTCGCGTTCGAGGCCATAGGACGCGGCGGGAACATCCCCTGCGCGATGAACGCCGCCAACGAGGTGGCGGTGGCGGCATATCTCCGAGGAGAAATCGGATTCTACGGCATATCGGAGCTGATTTCCGACTGTATGGCGAAGACCCCGTTCGTCCCGGAGCCGTCTCTGGAGGACATCTACGCCACGAACGACGAGACCGTGCGCCGCTGCACGGAGGCTCTGCGCGGAGGCCGCAGACAGGAGATATGAGACGACATCCCCGGAGGCATATATGCGGCTTAGACGGCACGGCCCAGGAGTAATAAAATTTGACACGGCAGCTGGAAACTGTCTTGAAATGAACACGATATGATAATCCTCATAAAGACCCTTCAGGTCATACTCGCGCTTTCGGTCCTGATTCTGTTTCACGAACTGGGGCATTTCACCTTCGCGAAACTGTTCGGAATCAGGGTGGACAAGTTCTATCTTTTCTTCGATGCGGGCGGAAAGGCGCTGCTTCGGTTCAAGCCGAAGAACTCCGACACCGAATACGGCATAGGCTGGCTTCCGCTCGGCGGCTACTGCAAAATCGCCGGGATGGTGGACGAGTCGATGGACACGGAACAGCTCAAGTCCGAGCCCAAGCCCTGGGAGATGCGCTCCCACCCGGCGTGGCAGCGGCTGCTCGTGATGGCGGGCGGAGTGCTGTTCAACTTCATCCTCGCAATCGTGATATATATATGCGTGCTCGCCGTCTGGGGCCGCTCCTACATAAGCAACGACGGCAGCGACATCTATGTCAACGAACTCGCCTACGAGATGGGCTTCCGCACCGGAGACCACATAATCGCGTACGACGACGTTCCGGAGGAGAATTTCGGTCTGCTGCAGGCCGACCTCGCGAGGAACGGGGTACGCAAGGTGACTCTCCTGCGCGAGGGGGACACGCTCGACCTCTATGTCGACCAGAGCCGAATAGGCGAAATCCTCAACACTCCGGGGATGTTCGACCTCGCGCTCCCGTTCGTGATCGACAGCATCCCGCCGGCCTCCCCGAACTGCGGAGGCGGGCTCGAAAAGGGCGACCGCATCATCGCGCTCGCCGGGCAGAGCGTCCCCTACCTTCAGGACAGCCGCGCCCTGCTCAATGGATATGCCGGGAAGAACGTGACTGCGGAGGTTCTTCGCGGGAGCGACACCGTGGCGCTTGAAGTCGCCGTCGACACCGTCGGCAGAATCGGCGTGTTCACGGCCGCCCCGAACATCCGCACGAAGACATACGGCTTCTTCGAGGCCGTCCCGGCCGGATTCTCCTACACCTTCACCACCATCGGGGACTACCTCAAGGATATGAAGCTCGTCTTCACCCCGAGCACCGAGGCCTACAAGTCCGTCGGCAGTTTCATCGCCATAGGGCAGGTGTTCCCGTCCGCGTGGAACTGGTACGCCTTCCTCAACATCCTCGCGCTCCTTTCGGTGATGCTCGGAGTGATGAACCTGCTCCCCATCCCAGCGCTTGACGGCGGCCACATAGTCTTCATCCTCTACGAGATGCTCACGGGCCGGAAGCCGAGCGACAAGTTCCTGACGGTGATGCAGATAGTGGGGATGATCCTCCTCTTCGGCCTGATGGTCCTCGCCTTCGGCAACGACATAACCAGGCTGCTGCGATGACAGAGACAGACAGAAAGACAGACAGAAAGAAAGCTAAATATATTGTTATGATTGGAAAAAGGAGAATTCTGATTGTCGCGGCGGTCGTCGCTGCGGTGTTTCAGGCGGGGGCGCAGAATCGCGGGACGGTGCGCATCACCCACGGGCCCTGGCTCCTGGATATGAAACAGGATGCGGTGACGGTGGTGTGGAAGACTGACAAGCCGGCGCTTTCGTGGGTTGAGGCCTGCGAGGACAAGGGCGAGCACTTCTACGCGGAGGAGCATCAGCGGCATTACGACGCGGCCCACGGGCGGCGGCGCTGTCTGGACACCCTGCACGTCGTCCGTCTGACCGGGCTGAAGCCCGGCACGAAATATCAGTACCGGATCTTCTCCCGGCTCACCGAGGGCTGGAACGGCAAGGACTATGTGAAACTCGGGGACGTCGCCTCCTCCAAGGTCTACCGGAAGGAGCCGTACCGCTTCCGAACGTTCAGCCCCGACGACGGCGAGGTCTCCTTCGTCGTGTTCAATGACATCCACGGGAATCACGAGAATCTGAAGAAGATGTGCGGCAACGTCAATATGGGCGAGATGGACTTCGTCCTGATGAACGGGGATATGTGCTCGTCCACCGAGAAGGAGTCTGACATATTCGACTGCTGGCTCGACACGGCAGTGGAGGCTTTCGCCACCGACGTCCCTATGGTGTTCGCACGGGGCAACCACGAGAACAGGGGTGCCTTCGCAGACAGCTACTTCCGCTATTTCCCGAATTCGACCGGCCGTTTCTACTACGACTTCAATGCCGGCCCCGTCAATTTCCTCGTACTTGACTGCGGCGAGGACAAGCCCGACTCCGACATCGAATACGCGGGCATAGCGGAGTTCGACGACTATCGGGAGCAGGAAGCCCGATGGCTCGGGGAAGTCGCCGGCGAAAAGGCTCCGGGAACGCGGATAGTCTTCCTGCACATTCCGCCGACGACAAGCACCTGGCACGGCGACAAGCATCTTCAGGAGCTGTTCCTGCCCGTCCTGAACGACGCGTCCGTCCAGCTGATGATCTCCGGTCACACCCACAGGTATTCCCTGCTCGAACCGGACGCACGGCACAATTTCCCGATACTGGTGAACAGCAACCAGGACTGTCTCGTCGTCAAGGTCTCCGGCGGCCGGATCAATGTAAGCGTACTCGACAAGAACGGGAAAATAATCAAGAAACACAGCTTCAGCGCGTTGTAAACGCTGCTGCGATATACCGGAA
>CAVIXF010000157.1:0-5219 GCA_963646585.1 Candidatus Gastranaerophilales bacterium HUM_1
CTTCCGGGGATATGACGAGATTACCGGGGCGCAGCAGATAGTCTCAGTCTGCGATGTGGACCTGAACTCTGACAGATATGAGGTGAAGTTCGCCTTCCACGACCACGCGACGACCTCCGCGACGATGAAAAGTCTCGGGGCGGCGGCGATCGTGAACTCCGCGTACGAGACCAATTCCTGCTACATCAAGATTGACGGCCTCGTCAAGTCGGCGATTCCCAACGCCGAGGTGATGGATACCGGCGTTCCGCAGTGGAAGTCGGAGGCCGCCGTCTATTCCGACGGGAAGCAGGGCGTGTCCATCGAGTTCTCCGCGAAGGACTGCAACCGCGACATAGTGAAGACGAGGGCGGTATACAACAGCCGCGAAGATCTGAACATATTCTCCTCCGCCCCAATGCTGATTGACAACTACAGCCCCGTCGGAGCATATTTCGTCCCGGACGGATACACCCGGCAGCAGATCGAGTCGCTCAATTACGAAGACCCGATCCGCCATCAGGGAGTCCGCCATCCGAGGACTGCGGTGGCTCTGACCGGTGACAGGCATTTCCTGATGATCGTGGTGGACGGCCGCCGCGCCGGCATATCCGAGGGGATGAACGCCCGCGAGCTCACTTTCTTCCTCCAGAAGCACTTCAATCCGCAGTCAGCCCTGAATATGGACGGCGGAGGTTCTTCGACGCTCTGCATCGAGGGGCAGGGGGATCCGGACACCTTTGTGGTGAACTATCCGACCGACAACGGGGTCTTCGACCACAGCGGGGAGCGCAAGCTCGCGTCGCACATCTATGTGATGGACACTCATAAAAAGTGAAAATAACCTTCAGACCTTTTAATGACAACTGAATATGGACAATGAGAAAATCCGGAGGGGGACATATTCCTCCCCGTCGCTTCAGGAGGAGAGGTTCAACGCCGAGGGCGGCTTCTGCCTGTCGCAGCTTGAGGACTTCGAGGAAAACGAAGTTTATATAGAATCATTTGATTAATAACATTTTAAAGAGATTGAAACTATGCCACGGAATATAATGACATTGAGCCGTTCCGCGATTGTTCTCGCGTCTGTCCTGACATTCGCGGCTTGCGCCAAGGAGGAGGCGAGGCGGGAGGAGCCCGCAGCGGAGAAGGTGACGATAACCGCGTCGCTCCCTGACCTGGGGACGAAGGTGTCCTTCACGGAGGAGGAGTCGGCTCTGAAGACCTCCTGGGAGAATACGGACGCCGTCCGCGTCATCTCCGACAACGGGAAATCCGAACTCTACAGCGTGAAGGAGATTGACGGGAGGACGGCGACATTCGAGGGTGACAAAATCGAGGGCACGGCATTCACGGTGATATATCCGGGTTCTTATGAGACTGTCGAGGCTCTTGAGGCTCGTTCGTACACCGGGCAGAGCCAGAGCGGGAACGCTTCGACGGAGCATCTGACGCTCAACGCCGCAGTCTCCGGGCTTTCGTCCTACGAGACGTTCTCTTTCGCGGGGGACGGGGCGGAGGTCAACGGGGCGCTGAAGTTCCATCTGAAGATGCCGGACGTCATAGGGAAAGTGACTTCCCTAATGCTGTCCGCCCCGACGGAGATTTTCTGCACGGACAACGCGGGCACGGCGAAAAGCAGTTCGCTCACTCTCGCCTTGACGGACACGGATGTCTCCGAGACCCACATCCTGACGGCGTATATGATGACCTCGTGGACCGGGGCGGAGATCGCGGCCGGGACGGAGCTGACTCTGACGGTCGTGGCCGAGGGAGCGGTGCTGAAGAAGTCGTTCACGCCCGAGAACGCGGTGAATCTCGCGGGAGGCCGCCTGAACCTGATCCAGCTGAACGACGGGGAATGGGAGGCGGTTCTCGACGGTGAGGGCACGGAGGCCTCCCCTTACCTGCTCCGCAACTACTATGACCTGCTCGCGATGAAGTCCCTGCTCGTCAAGGGGGAGACGAAGTGGTTCAAGATGATGAACGACATCGATATGTCCCCGATTTCCAACTGGACTCCGCTGAACAACGGAAGCAGCTTCGACTACGGAATCAACTTCAACGGAAACAGCTGCGCCCTGAAGAATCTTGTTTCCAAAGATGTCCGCTATGCCGGCTTCTTCGGAGTGCTGTACGGAGAGTGCCGCAATGTCAAGTTCGTTGATGCGGAGATATCTTCAAATGTGTCTGCATCCGGAATTCTTGGAGGCTATGTGGGAACGGCAGGCTTGCCTGGTTATGTTTCAGGTGTCGAGGTCAGCGGAAATGTCACCAACAACAATGTGGGAGGCATTGCCGGTGGTCTGTGCGGTGTGGCCAGAGAGGCGACGATAACGGACTGCAAGGTTAATTCGGTCACGGTGACGAACTCTGTCAAATCAACTGCGGTAGGAGGTTTGTGCGGGACTTTGAGAGGGGCGACCATAACCGGATGCGAAGTCAATGCCACGGTGCTGAGCAAGTTCGGGGACGGCGAAACTCTGATCGGCGCCGGCGGCATCGCAGGAAGAACCGAAAATGCAGATGGCGCGGCTGTCGACAATATAGTCAAGAACTGCATCGTGAAAGGTTCAGTGGAGATTGCCCAGGGGACAAAACGCACCTACACCGGCGGCATCATAGGTTATGAGGTAGTTTCCGGTGCTCAGATAAACGGATGCACGGTGTATTCCGACATCAAGAGCGCCGGTCAGTATGCCGGAGGAATCGTCGGTTTCTACACCGGCGGGACATTGTCCGGTTGCAAATTTTACGGAACAGTCACCGCAACCGGAAACAATGCCGGAGGGATTGTCGGGATAGTGGCGCAGACTTCTGAAATCAGGGGCTGTGTTTTTGCGGGAAGTGTTGTGGGTAACGGCAGCTGTGGCGGTGTCGCAGGAGCTATGGAAGGTGCATTGACCATTGCGGAATGCCTTTCCACCGGGGGAATTACACTCACGGGAAATACCGGCAATATCTGCGGCGGAATAATCGGAAGCGGAAAGAGCACCGTGGCGCTGACGGTCGAGGACTGCCTGTTTACCGGAACACTGAAAGGGAATCAGCATTGCGGAGGCATAGTCGGCGAACTCTTCCAGAACTCTTCAATAAGCAGATGCTGCGTCACAGGTTCGATTACCGGATACGGCACTGTCGGAGGCATAGCCGGACGGGCGGCCAACGGCACTTGGGAAGCGCCAGACAATGGATACGGTGACACCATCGAGTCCTGCATAGTCTGGGTAGATAATCTGACGGCGACAAGAAAAAATGAGAACGGAGGCAGTTCGGGAGCTGTCGTCGGGTTCACCGGGGTGAAGAATACCCTCAAGGACTGCATACGCAAGTCCGGGATGACGCTCACCGCCACTTACTGTTCCGACCTCTATGACCAGGAGAATGCCGATTCTTCAACGCCTCTGGTGATTGACGCGGACAAGGTTCCGTCAGGCTACACCTACATCTACCCTTATCACGGGAAGGAGGCCGCGTCCGGCGTCACTGCGTCCACCCTCGCGGAGAGTCTCGGCTGGAGCGGCGAGGTATGGAATTTGTCGGGCGATGTCCCCGCTCTAAAAAACATATCTGAATAAATGGAAAAACATCTCTGTCGTCTGGTCGCGCTCGTCCTGCCGCTGCTTTTCAGCGCGGGCGTGCGCGCCCAGATTTTTTGTCCCGGGAAGGACGCCCGGACGCTCCTCAAAGAGGACATCACCCGTTACGCCAACCTCCACCACAACTACGAGGCTCCGGCCGAGGTCTTCGACACTCCGGCTCCGAAAGGCTACAAGCCGTTCTATGTCAGCCACTACGGACGTCACGGCAGCCGCTACCACTACAACGCCCGCTTCCTGGTGCGCCCTCTGACGGCCCTCGACTCGCTTGAGGCGCACGGCCTTCTGACGGAGGAGGGAAGGGAGATTCGCGCCGAGATAAAGCTCATCGAGGATGCGCACAGGGGACAGGTGGGCTACCTCACACACAAGGGCGCGGCCCAGCACCGGGAGATAGCCGCGAGACTCTGCGATCGCTGTCCGGGGCTGTTCCGGCAGAAGGACAGGGACGAGGTGTTCTGCGCCGCCACCGCAGTGCAGCGCTGCATCCAGAGTATGGCGAATTTCTGCGTCAGCCTCGCGGGAAGGAATCCGGAGCTGCGTATCACTATGGACGCGGGTGACCGTTTCGCGGACTATCTCAGCAACAAGGACGGAGTCCCTCCGTTCGGCGGGCGGGAGATTTCCGTCCTCGACTCCGCGCTTGTCGTCGCTCTCGACCCGTCGAGGATTCTGAACGCGTGGACGACCGATCCGGAGGCGGCGGTGAGATATATGAGGCACGGCGACCCCCGCAGGTTCGCCTATGACGTTCTCTGGGCTGGGAGCATAGCCCAGTGTCTTGACATTGAAGACCCGCGCATCGACCGTCACTACACTTTCGACGAGATTTACGGGCTGTGGGCCTACAACGACATCAAGGAGTGCTCCCAGATGGTCGGGACGGTCGAGAACGGGCGCACAAGGGACGTCATCGGAGCGCGCATCCTCAAGGACATTCTTGAAAGGGCCGACTCCGCCCTCGCTCCGGGAAGCCGCCGCGCCGCCGACCTGCGCTTCGGCCACGACACGGGGCTGTCCCCGCTCTTCAGCCTGCTCCGGCTCGAAGGCCTTGAGGAGTCCTGCAAGATGGCGGACGCGCCGCACGGAATCTGGTACGCATTCGAGTTTATGCCGATGGCCTCGAACCTACAGCTGATTTTCTACCGCGACAGAAAGGGCGACACTCTCGTGAAGATTCTCCGCAACGAACGCGAGACGACAATCCCCGCGCTCCCGACCCAGACCGGCCCGTACTACCGCTGGGACGACCTTCGCGCCTACTTCAAGACCCTCGTCGACTCCGCCCTGAATTAATGATTTCAGGCTCCTGACAGTTTTGAATGTCACACGGAAATGCCTGATGAGGAGAAGGTGGCTCTTTTCGACAAGTGAGCGCAGAGCCAAGCTTGCTTGAGCTATGCCGAACGGAGAAAAGTGGCAATTGAAAATTGAAGTTCTTCGGGGCGGCTTCGAAATCCGAATGTCAGTTCCCGGACATCGCCCCGACCTCGTCAAGACTCAGCCCCGTGCAGGAGGCGACGGTTTCCGCCGGTATTCCGGCGGCAAGGAATTTCCGTGCCGTATCCAGCGCCTTTTCCCTCATTCCCTCGGCGTAGCCGTCCTTGAAGTAGGCCTTGATTTCGGCCTTGTAGTCCATCT
>CAVIXF010000158.1:0-5212 GCA_963646585.1 Candidatus Gastranaerophilales bacterium HUM_1
CGTTCGGGGCTCGAACCCGAGACCCCAACATTAAAAGTGTTGTGCTCTACCAACTGAGCTAACGAATCGAACCATAAACCCTGAAAGAGCCCTTTCTTTCAAATGGGATTGCAAAGGTATGGCTTTGCGGGCAATTCTCCAAATATTTCTGAATAATTTTACGATTTTTTTGCAATCACCGACTCCCAGTATTCAATCTGGCGGCCGTAGCCGAGATCTTCAAGCTGCTCGCGCAGGGAATGCCAGCTGCCGAGGTCGCTCCATCCCAGATTCTCCGCAATCACATAGATGTTCTCCGACTTCTCCATAACCGCGTAGTCTATGGAGATTTTCTCGCAGGTCGGGAAAAGCTTCGCGAGAGCGTCCGCCTCCCCTGGGCTGTAGAACGACGGCTCGATTCTGTCAATCACCTCCATAATCCCAGGCGCGTGGGCCCGCAGCTCGGAGTTGATCGTGTTCACGTTCCAGACGAATATTCCGGCGTTCCAGACATAATCCCCGTCCGCGAAATACTTCTCCGCGACGGCCGCGTCCGGCTTCTCCTTGAACTGCACCACCTTGGTCAGCCTCCCGCGCACGAGGTCCGGAGCATAGATGTAGCCGTAGCCGGTCTCCGGCCTGGTCGGGACAATGCCTACGGTGACAATCGCGTCCGAGTCCGCCGTGAAGGCCAGCGCGGTGTCTATGACCTCGGTGAACAGGGCGTTCTCGGTGACGAGAGCATCCGCCGCAGTGACCACGACGTTCGCGTCCGGATGGTGCGCGGCGATTTTCCTGCACGCGTATGCGATGCAGGGGGCGGTGTTGCGGGCGGCCGGTTCAAGCAGAATGTGCTCCACGGGAATCTCCGGGAGCTGGCTGCGCACGATTGCGGAATATTCCGAAGATGTCACGACCCAGAAATTCTCGATGTCCGCCGACGGAAGAAACCTCTCCACTGTCATCTGTATCAAGGATTTACCCACTCCGAGCACATCGATGAACTGCTTCGGCATCTCCGGGGTGCTGATGGGCCACAGGCGGCTTCCCACCCCTCCGGCCATTATCACTATGTGGTTGTTCGTCTTTTTCATATTCTGTCGTTCAGGTGCGGGCGGAAGCCCTTGACGGTTTCGCGCTTGCGAGACATTTTCTGGGGGGCATATGCCCGGGTCGTCCCGATAACGGTGACGAAGTTATGAAATATATGGGTAAAAACAAACGGAATCCGGCAGCGACACGGCGATTGGACTGAATTTGAGATGAGATTGGACTGAATTTGAACTAAGATTGAACAGAATTTGAACTAAATTTGCACGGGGAACGCGTCGGGCGGATTTCCCGGGGCGGTTCCGGCTTCGGAAGATGGAGTGCGCCGGAGACGTATGACTTACCGGGAATATGAAAATGTCCGGAAAGGCGATATAAAAGAGATGAGTCCACTTTTAAAAGTCAAATTTTTGAAAAATTATATGCCTCACAGACACTTCTAAAGCGGATGAAAGGTGGCAAAAGGCACTTTTTCAAGTGAAATCAAGGGATTGAATTTTTCTAAACAGCTTCTTATGGTCAAGTTTGTTTCTTGGAACGTGAACGGGCTGAGGGCGGTCTGCGGAAAAGGGTTCGCGGACATCTTCGCCGGATTTGACGCAGATTTCGTATGCCTGCAGGAGACCAAGCTGCAGGCGGGGCAGCGCGACCTCGAATTCCAGGGCTACCGCAGCTTCTGGAATTACGCCGAGCGCAAGGGATATTCCGGAGTGGCGGTCTACACCCGGGAGGAGCCGCTGGCGGTGCATTACGGAATCTCCTCCGGGAAGCACGACCTCGAAGGCCGGGTCATAACGCTTGAGATGCCGGAGTTCCAGCTCGTCTGCTGCTACACTCCGAACTCCCAGAACCCCGACTCTCCCGGCGAGCTGCCGAAGAGACTCGGGTACAGGATGGAATGGGAGGACGAGTTCCGGGGATATGTGAACCGGATCCACGAAGAAAAGCGCAAGCCGGTGATAATCTGCGGAGACCTCAACGTGGCGCATCGGGAGATCGACCTCAAGAACCCGGCGGCCAACGTGAAGTCGGCGGGATTCACCCCGCAGGAGCGCGCCAAGATGACGGAACTCCTCGAAAGCGGATTCACGGACACGTTCCGGCACTTCCACCCGGACGAGAAGGACGCCTACTCCTGGTGGTCCTACAGGATGAACGCCCGCGCAAGGAACGCCGGGTGGCGCATCGACTATTTCCTCGTCACCGACGACCTCGTCCCGCGCCTGAGGTCTGCGGCCATACTCCCGGAAATCCTCGGCTCGGACCACTGCCCCGTGACGATGACCATCGAGTGACCGCCCCGCCGCAAGCTCGGGCGGGATGGACATCCGGGGTGATAAAACCCTCGCAATTCATTGAAAACTTTCTCTTTGCAGAGATTTATATGGCAGGAAAGCCGTCGGGCGGCCGTACCTCCCGACTTATTCGTCGGGATACATCTTCATCATCACATCCGCGTAGCTTCCCGGAATCGGATTTTTCGCGGCGGCCGACTTGTAGGCAGTCTTCTGGAACATCGCCTTCGACGTAATCGCCTCGAAGGCCGTTCGGTCGAAAGGCTTGTCCATATATCCCCACCAGAGCTCGTGCGTCGGCTCCTGATTGATCTTCGGCATCTTCTCGAAACAGGCGGCCGCCGCGTCGTTGCACCTCACGACCTTGTGGAACATCATCTGGTGCTGGAAATAGTGGATGCTCCGACGATTCTCCTCCCAATACTTGAAAATCAGGTCGCGCCACGCCTTTAGAAGGAAATCCCCCGCCTTGGAGCGGATGAAGCAGTTCTGCATAAAGGTGAATGTGTTGATTCCCCCGGCGAGATAGACGAAGAAGTCCTCGTCCCAGAGCCAGTCCGGAAACTCGCCGGCTACGAAATCCGTGGCGTCGACCCACAGTCCGCCGTGCTCGTAGAGCAACTCCAGACGGCAGATGTCCGTGAAATGCGCAGCGGCCATCGTTCCCGACTTCCATCTGTCTATGATGTAGTCCGGGAGCGTTATGTAGTCGAAAAGCGTCTCAGCGTCAAGCACCGCAAGCTCGCGCCCGCTGTTCTTGCAGTTGGCCCTGACGCTTCTCCAACAGGCCTTGACCAGAGCCGGCGCGGCGTCCTCGCCCTGCAGCCAGATCGACCAGATTCTCTCGTCACAGTCCCTCCTGCCGGGGGGGGCAGGATCAGGCCGTATCGACCGGATGAACGGGAGGTATGCGTCGAGATACCGGTCGATGCATTTCGCCGTGACGGTGTTCCTCACATATCTCCTCTCCTCCCTCGGCCGCCACAGCCAGTTGGTTATGTGCGCCTTCCAGACCATCTTGAGCTGGCAGCCCAGCCAGTTGTGCCCGTGTATATGGTCTGACAATCTGAAGCCTGCAGTCATCTTCCCGGTTTTATGAAACTATATATTCTCTCATCATATTCCTCCCTCCCCCATATCATCTGTCTTCCATCTCATTACGATGTGAAAAAAGGGAACGGCTAAAATCCTTTAGTCATTCCCTTCTGTCGGGATGAGGCGACTCGAACGCCCGACCCCTACGTCCCGAACGTAGTGCGCTACCAACTGCGCTACATCCCGATGCCCGGTCAGAAAGACCGCTTACGCGAGCTTGTTGATATAGAGCTGGATTCCGCTCTTGAGGTTCGCGGCCTTGTTCTGGTGGATTATTCCGGTTTTCGCAAGCTTGTCAATCATCGCGAAGACTTTCGGCGCTGAAGCCTCGGCCTCGCTCTTGACATTGATTGCCCTCAACGCCCGGATAGCGTTGCGTGTCGTCTTTGCATAATACTTGTTATGCAAGCAGCGCCTCTCGCTCTGGCGATTGCGCTTGTCTGCTGATGCGTGTTGTGCCATTGTTTTACTTTTTTAATTTTTAGTAGTGGGTAGGGGAATCGAACCCCTATTGCAAGAATGAAAATCTTGAGTACTAACCGTTATACGAACCCACCGCACGCGAACCGCAAAGCGATTCCGCCCCTTTTTCCGCAAAGGGACTGCAAAGGTATGCAATAATTTTGAGAGAAAAAAATATTTTTCCTGTTTTTGCACATCCCCGGATCCGTGCAGGAAACCCGGAAAAACAAATCGCCTCAGGTTCTTGAAAATGCGCCCGCCCGGACAGGGTTTCCGCCGCCCGGCGGCCGTCCCTCACTTCTTTTTCGCGTTCCGCGCCTCCCTCTCGTCAGCCCAGTCGAAGGAGTAGAGCAGCGACTCCACCTGCCTGAGGTAGTGCCTCTTGTCGTACTTCGGGGCGTAGACGAACGCGTCGAGGGTGATGATCCACTTCCCGTCCCGGCTGTAGAAGGAATGCGAGACGAACGGCCCGCCCATATAGTCGCCGTAGACCTCCCAGTATCCGCGCATCTCGGCAAAATCGCGCCCCTGATATTTGAGGTACTGCACGGCGGGTTTCACCAGCGGGCTGGTGATCATATAGGTGTTGTCGAACATCCCGGGCACGTAGTTCTTAAGGAACTCGTTGCGGCGGGCGACAAGATTCTCCTCGGTGAACGGGTTCTTCCCGGCCGGATATTTATAGACGAACACCCCTTGATTGGTGTACTGCGTCTCGTACGCCACCCACACGAAATCGTCCGTCACCTTGCGCACGGCATACCCGACCGGAAAATGGATGCTGCCGCCGAATCGTTCGTCGAGAACAGGGGCGATGCCCTTCTCCTCATATTGCAGCGAATTGGCTATCACCCTGTTGCGCTCGGCCTGCTCGATATACGAGGCGATTTTAACCTTGTTGTCCTCGAAGAGCTGCGCGGCCGAGTCGGAGTCTATCGCGTCAATCCTGACCACGCACTGCGGACGCGCCCAGACATCCGCGAGAAACCGCACCCCGGGCTCCGTGGTACGCGGGTTTATGTTGATCATCAGGATGTTGCGGTGCACCTGGAATATGTTGGTGAAGGTCGCCGGACTGATGTTCACCAGAGTGTAGAGCGGCTCCTTCTGCGGAAGGAACGGACAGTCCGAAGTGAGCGTGTCGCGGATGGCCGCGCCGACCGCCCCCTCCCATTCCGGCTGTTCTATCA
This sequence comes from Candidatus Gastranaerophilales bacterium HUM_1, assembly GCA_963646585.1. GTDB lineage: Bacteria > Bacteroidota > Bacteroidia > Bacteroidales > UBA932 > Cryptobacteroides. Next base: position 5,072 of record CAVIXF010000158.1, read on the forward strand.
CGACGAGCACCTCGCCGGCCTTGCCGCTGATGCTCGGAAGCAGAGCCTTCTTCCTTTCCCCGCAGGAGATGCACAGAAGCGCCGCGATGGCGAGAATGAAAACGAATCTTGACTTTTGCATAATTGAGTAGGGTGTTAAGT
>CAVIXF010000159.1:0-5155 GCA_963646585.1 Candidatus Gastranaerophilales bacterium HUM_1
CCTCACCCTCGACAGGGAGGACAAGAGGATGTCCCTCGGTCTCAAGCAGCTTGTCGAGAATCCTTGGAAGAACATCCGCGAGAAATATCCTGTCGGCTCGAAGCACACCGCCACCGTCCGCAACATCACCAACTTCGGCGTCTTCGCCGAGCTTGAGGAGGGCATAGAGGGTCTCGTGCACATCAGCGACCTCTCCTGGAACAAGATCAAGCATCCTTCAGAGCTCGTGGCTCCGGGCGACAAGATCGAGGTGGTCATCCTCGACTTCGACGAGGACAATCACAAGCTCAGCCTCGGACACAAGCAGCTGCTCCCTAACCCTTGGGACGAAATCGAGGAGAAATATGCGATCGGCACCGTTGTCGAGGCGAAGATCGCGTCTCTCGGCGACAAGTTCGCGACAATCGAGCTTGACCCGTCAGTCGAGGCCGTATGCTTCAACAGGGAGCTCGTCAAGGAGGACGGCGCCGCGCCTGTTGTAGGCGAGACTCTTCCGTTCAAGGTGACTGAGCTCAAGCGCTCGCTCAAGAGGGTGGTGCTTTCTCATCTGAAGACTTATGCGGCCGGCGAATCCAGGTCGGAGAGACAGTCTTCGGAGGCTGACAACACCAAGAAGGCGGTCAAGAAGATCAACTCGAACATCGAGAAGACGACTCTCGGTGACATCGACGCACTTGCCGCCCTCAAAAGCCAGTTCGAGAAAGGCGAATAATTCCCTCAAGGAATGAACTTCACGCTGAATGTCCTGGGGACGGCCTCGGCCAAACCCACAGCGGGCAGGAATCAGAGCGCTCAGGTACTTGACGTACGTGGGCGCTTCTTTTTAATCGACTGCGGAGAGGGGACGCAGCGTCAGCTTTGTCGTCAGCATATCCCGTTCGAAAGGATAGACGCGATATTCATCTCCCACGTCCACGGAGACCACATACTCGGTCTGCCGGGTCTGATCTCCACCATAGCCCTCGCGACGCGGCGCTCCACGCTGCGGGTGTTCGGCCCTGCGGCGCTCGGCCCGCTGCTCAAGTTCAATCTGGCATACTTCGGAGACCGGACGGGCGTAGACATCGACTTCACTCCGGTGAAGACGGAAGCTCCCGCGCAAGTCTTCGAGAACCGCTTCCTCACCGTGGAGGCTTTCCCGCTGAACCACCGCATCGAGACCTACGGATATCTGTTCCGAGAGAAGACCCCTCCGCTGAACGTCCGGAAGGAGGCGATCGGGGAGTACGGGCTCAGCCTCGCGGAGATCTGCTCGCTCAAGAACGGGGAGGACGTTCTGCGAACTGACGGAGCCGGGGACACTGTGCTGCGCATCCCGAACGGGGATGTCACATATCTGCCATACAGGCCGCGCTCCTTCGCCTATTGCAGCGACACCGCGCCTTTCCCCGACCTTCCCGCCCGGGTGAGGGGAGTCGACCTGCTCTACCACGAGGCAACCTATATGGCGGATATGGAGAAGGACGCGGCCGCCCGCTACCATTCGACGACCGTCCAGGCGGCACGGTGCGCGCTTGAGGCCGGGGTCGGACGGCTCGTGGTGGGGCACTACTCGTCGCGCTACCGTGACACCGCGCCGCTGCTCGCCGAACTCCGCCCGGTGTTTCCGGAGTCTTTCACGGCTGACGACGGCGACGTCTTCGATGTTCCGCTCGATATTTGCAGTCGCTGAAAGGTTTTGCCTCCGCGCGCCTGTGACGGCTTGAGAAATTTCGTCGCGGTGCGCCGTGATGCTTTTGATTATTAAAAGTTTATGAAGAGAAAAATCTTTGCCGCGCTCCTGCTCGCCCTCGCGTCTTCTTTCGCGGCGGTCTCCGACCCCGGCTCCGCGCAGGAGGAATATGTCCGGCGGTATTCCAAGGTCGCCGTGTCCGAGATGTACCGCTCGGGAGTCCCCGCGAGCATAACGCTCGCCCAGGGGCTGCTTGAGTCCGGGGCGGGGAAGTCGCGCCTCGCCGTCGAGGGGAACAACCATTTCGGGATAAAATGCCACAACTGGGCGGGGAAGCGGATGTACCACAACGACGACCGCAGGGGCGAGTGCTTCCGGAAATACTCCTCCGCCGAAGAGTCGTTCCGCGACCATTCCGACTTCCTCCGCTACAAGGACCGTTACGCCTTCCTTTTCGAGCTTGAACCTACGGACTACAAGGGCTGGGCGTACGGGCTGAAGAAGGCCGGCTATGCCACGGACCCGAACTATCCGGCGAAGCTCATAAAACTGATAAAAGATTATAGGCTATATGAATACGACACCAAGCCCTCGTCCTTCTCCGGGCAGTCCGCGCCGTCATCCCGGCCGGAATCCCCGCTTAAGATAGCGACCCCGAAGCCTCTTGACGGCGACGGAAGGGAGGTGTTCAGCTTCAATGTCTCCCGCGAGCTCTATTCTCTCAACGGGGTCCCTTTCGTGTATTCGTCGAAGGGGGAGACCTACGCCTCGATAGCGAAGGCGTACAGGCTGTTCTACCGGGAGATATTGCGTTTCAATGACCTGACGGCGGACAGTCCGGGCGTTTCGGAGCCGCTGCCTCCGGGGACGGTCGTCTATCTTCAGAAGAAGAAGTCCTCCGCGGCTAAGGGCCTGGACAAGCACGTGTGGGAGGCTGGCGACGACCTCCGGGAGGTGTCGCAGCGCTATGCCGTGAGGCTGTCCGAACTGAAGAAGATGAACGGGGTCAAGTCCGACTCCGAGCTTGTCGCGGGAGATCTGATAAAACTGAGGAAGTGACGGATATGCGGAAGAATTGATGAAGCGGGGGAGCGTCCGGAGGAACAGGAAAAGAGACTGGATATATGAAAAGAAACAGGAAGAAGAACAGGGGGAAGAGGAAGGCCGTCGCGGTTGTGACGGCCATAGCCGTGGCGGCTGCGGCGGTCGGAGCGGCGTTCCTGTCGCTCTGGTACATAGACAACAGACGCCCGGGGTTCGACAGCGGCACGGTGATATATGTCTATCCCGACACCGACATATCCTCGGTGCTGGACTCCCTTTCCGTCGAGGGACGCGCCAAGAGCCGGTCGAGCCTTGAACGCTGCTTCCGGAGGCTCGACGTCGGAGCGAACATCCTTCCGGGACGATACCCGGTGAGACCGGAGTACCCGCCGATATATGTGGCGCGTATGCTGGTCTACGGCTGGCAGGAGCCCTGCAGTCTCACTCTCTCCGGCACTCTGCGGAAGAAGGGCCGCATAGCGCAGCGCATCTCCGCGCAGATGATGGTCGATTCGGTCGCGGTCGCCGAGGCCCTCGACGACGAGATGTTCCTCGCGGAATACGGGTTCACTCCGGAGAATGTCTTCGCGATGATCATCCCGGACAGCTACCAGATGTACTGGACCGCGTCGGTGAAGGACATCTTCGACAGGTTCAAGAAGGAATATGACCTTTTCTGGACCGCCGAACGCGTGCAGCTCGCCCGTGAGCAGGGGCTCACCCCGCTTGAGGCGTCTGTCGTGGCCTCGATTGTCAGCGGGGAGACCCTGAAGACCTTCGAATATCCGAAGATCGCCGGAGTCTATCTGAACCGTCTTCACAGGGGGATGAAGCTCCAGGCCGACCCGACCGTATGCTTCTGCTTCGACTACCAGCTGAACCGCGTGCTCAGGAAGCACCTTTCCGTTGATTCGCCGTACAACACCTACAAGTACAAGGGGCTGCCCCCGGCTCCGATAAACGTCCCTCCCAAGGCTTGTCTCGAAGCGGTCCTGCACCCCGACACGCACAATTACCTCTTTTTCTGCGCGAGCCCGGCGTTCGACGGGACCCATCGTTTCGCCGCAACCTACAGCGAGCACCAGCGCAACGCCCGGGAGTTCCAGCGCGCCCTGAACGCCCGCCTCAAGGAAAGGGAGAACTCCGGATGCGTCCTCCGTTGAAAGTTTTATGACTTTGCCGCAGGTCTTGTTGCCGGAAATGGAAATTTTTCCTATCTTCGCGGTTCGTAAGAAACATTCAAAAAATCCTGAAACGAAAAATCTGAAAATAAACCCTATATGAAACTCTCGATCATAATCCCTGTCTATAATGCCTCGGCGACCGTATGCCGGAGTCTTGACAGCATCTATTCGCAGGGACTCGACCCGGAGGACTTCGAGGTGATTTGCGTGGACGACTGCTCGACGGATAATTCTGTCGAGGTGTTGAGGGGATATTGTTACGCGGGTGCACACCCCGGCAACTTGAGAGTTGTCAGACATCTTGTGAACAAGCGTCAGGGGGGGGTAGGAATACCGGCATAGAAGCCTCTCAAGGCGAATGGCTGCTGTTTCTCGATGACGACGATTTCTTTGTGGAAGGGGCTCTGAAAAAGCTTCTGGCAGCGGCCGATGCCGAGCCCGGGCTTGACACCATAATGTTCGACTACTGCGTCGGCGACGGGAAGTCACCCTGCACGGTCGGCGATTACACCCGGAAGAATTTTGACACGGCGGTTATGACCGGGACGGAGTTTCTCAAGAAGATACCGGTGGCGTATACCGTGTGGAACTATATATATCGCCGTGACCATCTGCTTTCCACCGGTTTTCTTTTCGCGGAGAATGTGATGTTGGAGGATACGGATTTCTCCCTGAAATATATCGCCCGGTCCGAAGCGGTCAGATTCCTTCCGATACTCGTATATTATAACTGCTTCAATCCCAGCAGTGTCACAAGGCAATTGAGCAATCTTACGATACAAGACATCGTGAGGATGAACCGTCGCGTGTTCACAGCAGCGGCAGAAGAGAAGGCGCACAGCCCCGAAGCGAGCCGCTGTATATTGAATCACGCAGTCTTCTGTTTTCGTGAGTATCTGAATCACTACATTTGGAGAATCCCTTTCAAAGAGCAGAAATCCATCCTGCGCGAATGGCGTCCCGACGAGCCGACCGGAGACACCCTGACGGATTTCGTCCGCAGCCATCCTGTCATCACCGCCGTCGCGCTGACCTCGGCGAAACCCTTCCTCTCGCTTGCTTCCAAGGCGAAGAGATGTCTGAAAACGAGATGACGGAAAAAGTGTTGTTCAAGTTATGAAGACGGTGCTTCTGGCGGGAGGGTTCGGGTCTCGGATCGGCGAGGAGAGCAGGTTCAAGCCCAAGCCTATGATCGAGATCGGCGGAATGCCGATTCTCTGGCATATAATGAAAGAATATTCCTACTACGGCCATA
>CAVIXF010000160.1:0-5148 GCA_963646585.1 Candidatus Gastranaerophilales bacterium HUM_1
AATCTCCTCTTGATACTCCGTGCTCTGGCTGCGGAACAGTCCCTCCGAAGGCGCGGAGACGATGCGGCAGCGTATGCCTTTCTCGCGCAGGAGCGCCGCTCCGGCAATGAGCGTGGCCACCTCCGAACCGGAAGCCACGAGAACGACCTCGTTTCGGCCGAGTCCGTAGTCGTGCAGCCTGTCAGAGCCGGCGACGATGTACGCACCCCTGGCGACCTGCTGATAGTCATTCCCCTCCGGCAGGCTCTTGATGTTCTGCCTTGAAAGAATCAGGGCCGTCGGTGTCTTGACGTTCTCCATCGCGAGCTTCCAGGACTGTGTCGTCTCCTCCGAATCGGCCGGACGGAGCACGAGCATCGAGTTCTCGCCGTGGTGGTTCTTGAGCTTCTCCATCAGGCGGATCTGCGCCTCCTGCTCCACAGGTTCGTGGGTAGGTCCGTCCTCGCCGACACGGAATGCGTCGTGAGACCAGATGAACTTCACAGGGACTTCCATCAGAGCCGCCATTCTGACAGCCGGCTTCATATAGTCCGAGAACACGAAGAAGGTAGCACAGGCAGGGATGACTCCGCCGTGAAGCGCCATTCCTATGCAGCAGCAGGCCATCGTGAGTTCGGAAACGCCCGCCTGAAGGAAGGCTCCGGAGAAATCTCCCGCCTTGAACGCACAGGTCTTCTTGAGGAATCCGTCAGTCTTGTCGGAGTTGGAAAGGTCAGCGGATGCGACGATCATATTCTCCACTTCGCCCGCAAGCGTCCCGAGCACAGCGGCCGACGCGCCACGGGTGGAGTCGTCCCTTTTCTGCTGAACCGCCGTCCAGTCAACCTCCGGAATCTCGCCGGAGAACCATTTCGCCTTCTTCGCGGCAAGTTCGGGATTCGCTGCCGCCCACTGCGCCTCGGCGGCCTTGCGCCCGGCGACAATCCCACGGAGTTCTTCGCGCCGTGCGGTGTAAATCGCCTCGGTCTCCGGGAAAATCACGAAGGGATTCTCCGGGTCGCCGCCGAGGGCCTTCACGGTGTTGAGATATGCATCGCCGCCGAGTGGAGCGCCGTGGGTGGCGCAGCAGTTCTCGTAGCTCGAGCCGTCGGCGCGGAGAGCACCCTTGCCCATCACGGTGTTCCCTATGATGAGGGTCGGTTTTCCCGTGACTTTCAGAGCCTCGTCGAGGGCCGTCCGTATCTGCGCGACGTCGTTCCCGTCAATCTCGATCACATTCCAGTTCCACGCACGGTACTTCGCCGCCACGTCCTCGTTGTCAACTACGGCTGTCTCGGTGGAGAGCTGGATGCGGTTGGAGTCGTAGAACATCACGAGATTGTCAAGTCCGAGAGTGCCGGCTATGCGGCCGGAGCCCTGCGAAATCTCCTCCTGAACACCGCCGTCGGAGATGTAGGCGTAAATCCTCTGCCCCATCACATCGCCCAGACGCGCCCCGAGGAACTTGGCGGCGATTGCCGCGCCCACCGCGAAGGTATGTCCCTGGCCGAGCGGGCCGGAGGTGTTCTCTATGCCCCTCTCCACACAGCGCTCCGGATGTCCCGGGGTAACGCTCCCCCACTGGCGGAACTGCGAAAGCTCCTCAGTGGTGAACTTTCCGGTGAAAGCCAGCACGGAGTAGAGCATCGTGCTCATATGCCCCGGGTCGAGGAAGAAACGGTCACGCCCCTCCCAGAACGGATTCTCCGGGTCATAGACCAGATACTCGGAGTAGAGCACGTTGATGAAGTCGGCTCCGCCCATAGCCCCGCCCGGATGTCCGGACTTGGCCTTTTCGACCATAGAAGCCGCCAACACACGGATGTTGTCAGCGGCTCTGTTCATATTCTTGATGTCATTTTTCATTGTACACCAATTTGAGTGATATGTAAGTAAGTACTCCTCAAACGCTTTCTAAAAGTTGAGTCCACTTGAAAAAGTCAATTTTTGAAAAAATATATGCCTCACAGACACGTCTAAAGCGGATAATAGGTGGCAAAAGGAACTTTTTCAAGTGGACTAAAAGTTGTATAAAAGGAGGGATTTCAAGGCTTGCGAAGCGGAAAACACCGGAGCAACCTTTCGGTTGTGAGGATTTTTCCGCTGAGCGTAACGCAGAAATCACCCTTTTATACGGCTTTTAGAAGGACAAGGCGATGGCAATGAAATCCTCCGCCTTCAGCGCCGCCCCTCCGATGAGACCTCCGTCAATGTCAGGCTGCGCGAAAAGCTCCTTAGCGTTTGAAGGCTTGCAGCTTCCGCCGTAGAGGATGGTGATTTCATCAGCGAGCGCACCGAACTTCTCCGCGAGCACCTTGCGCACGCAACTATGGATCTCCTCGGCCTGCTCAGCAGTAGCGGTCTTGCCGGTTCCGATGGCCCAGACAGGCTCGTAAGCCACGATGACCTTGGCCATCTCCTCGGCGGTGAGGGTGTAGAGCACGTTCTTCACCTGCTCCGTCACGACCTCGAAATGCTTTCCGGCCTCACGCTGCTCAAGATTCTCTCCGATGCAGAAGATAGGTGAAAGTCCTGCGGCGAGAGCGAGATGAATCTTATCGACAAGCTTCGCGTCGGTCTCTCCGTAGTACTGACGGCGCTCCGAGTGGCCGAGAATGGTGTATTCGCAGCCGACGGAAGCGAGCATATTCACGGCGACTTCGCCGGTGTATGCGCCCTTCTCCTTGTCAGCGCAGTTCTGAGCCGAAAGACCGACCGCAGTGCCCTTCACCACCTCTGAAACCGGTGCGAGATGCACGAACGGAGGCGCGATGACAAGTTTCACGTCAGCCGGGACTTCGGCCGCCTTCGCGACAACAGCCTTTGCAAGTTCAACTCCCTCTGGAACCGTAGTGTTCATCTTCCAGTTCCCCGCAACAATGTGTTTTCTCATTTCAATGGATATTTTATTGTTATACTTTTATTTTATATTGCCGTTTGTCCTGCAGGTCCGGTGCACGATGCCCGTGCATCAGAAATTCCACGAAACTTGGATTGGCGGAGTTTCTCACTCCGCCCCGAGTTTTGCGTCGCAAAATTAGTTAATTTGCGCTGAAATTTAAACATTCTACGAAATATAACCGCGTTTATGATATCTGTGCCACCTGTGGCGTCGAGGCGGATGTTGAGGACTTGGTGGATAATCATAGACTAACGCTCTTTCCGGATTTCCATAGTCATCGGGAAAAAAGTTCATCGGCGGTGACGACACTCTGGAAACGTCCAGAATATTCATTGTTCTTCAGGCCGAATGTCGTGATGAGCGTCATCAGAGTCGCCTTTCTTGTCTTGGTCTCCTCTGCGAAAGAGGCCTGACGTTCACGCAGCTGCCTGTCATATTCCTTGTCAATTACGAAGTCCTTCGCGCAGAACTTGCATTCGCACAGATTGACGAGACGGTCAGCCCTGTCTATGAGCATATCTACCTGAGACTCCTTACCCTTCCACGAATATATTTCAGTGTGAACTCCGGAGATTCCGAGGGCGGCCTTGATTTGGGCGATATGCTGGAAACATACGTTCTCAAAGGCGAAGCCACGCCAGGAAGTGATTGACGGGCTGCTCTGACTATGCTGCCAGAATTCCGAATCGTTCGTTGACTTCCGCTCATTAAAGCAGCTGTAGAACAAGCAGAAATCATCCGCAAGACGGAATCTGGCGCATCTTTCCGGCTCGCCGAAATATCCTGACTTCGCGATGAAGCCGCTTTCAATGAGCGAAAGCAGAAGTTTTGTGAATCCGCCGCCGTTTCCGATGCCGGTCTCCTTGAGGATTTCCTCCCTCGTATATCCCGCCCTCTTGCCGGACAACAGCTTCATAACCTTTTCCGCGTCATCCGGATTCCTGAATATCGAAGCGAAGAGTCTGTAATATTCGTTGGCGAGCTTTCCCTTCTTGTTGAATACGAGTTCATCGACATTCTGCGCCAGACTTTTGCCTGATGAGAAAAGGTTGAGATAATATGGAATGCCGCCGAAAATCATATAACTCTGAATGATGTCATAACGGTCGAGGACGATATTGCGGGAGCGGAAAAAGTCCTCGCACTCACGCAAGGTGAACGGGTTGAGCTTGATTTCCGCAGTAACCCTGTCATACAGCCCTCCCTTGCCGTTTATCAGTTCGTCAGAAATCCAGGAGACGGCCGAGCCGCACACGACGAGCATTACATCCTCCCTTCCTGCGGCCCAGCCGTTCCAGAACGCCTCGAATGCCGTCACGAAGCCGGAGCGCGGCGTGTCAAGCCAAGGAAGCTCGTCTATGAACACCAGCTGCCTCGTTCCGTCCGCCCTCCGTTCCAGAAATCTTTCAAGCAGGAAAAACGCTTCGAGCCAGTCCGCCGGCGTCGCGGCGACGTCTGCTCCAGCCCGAATCAGAGAATGGGTAAAATGCTGAAGCTGCATTTTCAGAAGTTCCTTTCCCGCAAGTTCCACAGGAGACAGCGCCGTGTGGGAGAAAGTAATCCGTTCCTTGAACAATTCATTGACAAGAAATGTCTTTCCCACCCGCCGCCGTCCGTACAAAACCACGAACTCCGGCCGTCCGTCGCCGTAAAGCCGCTCAAGTTCAGCCGATTCCGATTTTCTCCCGATTATGTTCATCTGTCCTTATTTTTCTGCAAAGGTATAAAAATATACGGTTTCAGAAAAATAGTCGGCGACTAATTTTCTGAAACTTGCCTTTTATACCCGGTTTCAGAAAGTTTGACGATTTCGAGAAGAAAACAGGCGGCCGTTTCAGAAGCTGTTTTGAAACGACCGCCCATAAGCATCTTTTGACGGGAGAGGGGGTCAATACTTAAATCCGAGGCGCGTAAGGCCTTTGCGGATGTTTTCGTCCGACATAAAGAGATTCCAGCACAGGCCGGTGCGGTGGTTCTCTATCATTATGATTTCAGGACCCTGGTCTATCGCGAGATATGAGGACGCGAACCATTTGCTGGAAGGCTTGAACGCATCACGGAATCCGTACTGGCCGAAGAGGGAGTCGCCGAGGACGTAGTAGAAGAAGCGTATCGCCGCCATAGACTCTTCGGGAGTGTACGGGAGGGAGGAGACGGCGGCGGTCGGGGCTATTACTCCGACATCGTTTGTCGGAGAGGATGCCGTGTAGCCGTTCGGGATGTCGCTCGCGGTCAGCCCCCAGCATTCCTCCGAATAGCCCGTGTGC
>CAVIXF010000161.1:0-5142 GCA_963646585.1 Candidatus Gastranaerophilales bacterium HUM_1
GGTCCGACCACGCCCACGGAGCATACGCTGCTGCGGCATCCGTTGGCCGTCTCGAAATCTATCGCCGCGAAATCAGTCATAATCATTCCTCGTAATTGGACATCATATCCCCGATTATCGCCTTCATCTCATCGCGGAGCCACGCCGGGGCGAGCACTTCGACATTCCCCATCTTCGAGAGAATCTCCTGCTCGAAGTCATAAGTCGGCACGAGACGGTAACTGAACTCCGCCCCGTTCTCATCCTCGCTCACAAGTTTCTGGCTGTGATGCAGTCTGAGTGTCTTGAAATACTCCACCTGCGATTTCCGCACCCTGATTCTGACATCCTCGGCGGACGCTCCGCTTGAGACGCAGACCCCGTAAAGATTGCGGAAATATTCCTCGGCGCTGAATTTCTTCGGGATGGAATAACCGCGTTCCGTGCGCTCCAGGGAGACAATCCTGTCAAGTCCGTAGATCCACGGCTCGCCGTCGGAGGCGGCGGTCTTCGCGACCATATACCACCTCTGCTTGAACTGCTTGAGACAGTAAGGCTCGGCCTCGAAACGCGAAGATGAGTCGCGGTTGAACCCCTTGTATTCGATTTCTATGACCCTGCGGTCGCGCATCGCCTCCATAATCGCGCTCAGGAACTTCTCGCTCGACGGCACGCTCTCGAAGAGTATGCTGTCCCTCATCCCCGCGCTCTCGTTCAGGAGGTTGTTCAGCGAAAGCGAGGAGAGCATCCATCGGCGCATCCCGTCCCCGTCGATGTCCTCGGTGTTGGCGAGATAATATCCCAGACTCCTGTCGCACTTTATCTCAAGTCCGAAGATGTCGAAGATGGAGTCTATGTGGTTGTGGAAGGTTCGTTCGGGTATCTCCTTCTCCCCGTATTCGTTTATGGGGCTGCGGTACCACAGATTGTTGATCTCCCTGCGGGTGATGTGCCCGTGCCGGCTAATGACGTCTATGAGCCAGATGTAGCGCTTGAAGTAGTTCTTTGCCATATTTCAGTTTTTATCGCGTGCGGACGCTGTTTTCTTTCAATGCCGCAAAGATAGCGGAATGAATTGCTAAAATATGGCAGTGCCGGATTTTTGTCTGATTTTCCGACACGCTTACTTCCATATATGGACGCAGATTCCAAAGTTCTGACATACAACCATTGGTGAACTATTATCACCGAAAAATAAAACCGGTGAATCTGGACTTTAAAAGATATCTTTCTTGACGGGCTGTCTTTCAGGGAATATCTCAAATACACGGGTGCTCTTGAATATGAGCCGCTGCAACTCTCGGACATCATTCAGAACCACATTTCCACGGCTATGGACATCTGCGGAAAGACAAAGATCCTCAAAATGTTTGACAATTACTCACACTTCGATGACGCAGGGCGGTCTCAGATTCAATTCGTAGCTTCCGGTGAGGACTGAGCCGTTTGAAAACACGATGTCCCCGGATGTCACCGTTCCCGCATCGTCGTGGATGTGACCGAAGAGATGAGCCCTCGGGCGCACTCTCATCACTGCGGAGCGGAGTTCCGGACTTCCGTAGTGCCAGCCTTCCGAGAGGTCGAGGATGTTCAGCGGCGGCTGATGCGTTATGAGAATATCTGTGTCGCCGGGGACGGCGGCGTAGCTCCGGAGAATCGAGCCGGAGACGGAGTCCTCCACCGACAGCGGGATGCCGTGGAACTTCAGACCCTCGATTTCCACGGAGCCGTTGCGGAGGTAGTGGCAGTTCGCGTCAAGCCCGTCAGGCTCACCCTCGTGCAGACAGAAATCGTGGTTGCCGGCGATGAAAATCTTGTGAGGGTAAGGCAGGTCGCAGAACCACTCCATAAAATCGACGGCCTCGTCCGCGCCGCCGGTCATCGTGATGTCGCCGGAGTGCACGACAATGTCCGCCTCCGGAAGATTCCGGAGACGTCGGTGACGGCCGTGTGTGTCCGATATGTGCAGAATTCTCATAATTCAAATAACATCCTTGGAATCAGTCCCACCAGTCGAGCAGGCTCTCCTTCAGAAGCGTCCAGAGCAGACACCAGGCCTTGCGGAATCTCACTCTTTGCGGTTCCATAGCGACAGACGGCGGCACTCCTCCTCCAGACCCGCCTCCACCTCTTCCTCCGAGTAGCCGCCCTGCTCCAGGTCGTCCGGAATCTCAGGAAGAGCGTCCATCGTCTCCCGGCATTTCTCCTCCATTTCCTTGACCCTGCAGGAAATCCCAACCATCCACCAGTCAACCCGCGCGTCAAGAATAAGCGTCTCTTCGATGTCTTTCGTGTCCATATTCGATTTGTTGTGCAAAGAAACGGATTCTTTTTGCCAAAATCCGGCAGCCGCGAAATATTTATTCTGACTCGGGAATATTTTGCCTCAGGTTCGGAAAAATTAAAAAATCATACATCCGTCGCCGACTGCCGGATTTTTGCAGTATCAACATATTCCTTTGCGGCATAAACCCATTTACGGCATAAACCTGACATTATGACAAACGGCGATATGAAAATCAGAAAGACAGACGACAACTCCGGAATCAGACCGATGTCCGATGAGGAGAACTACAGAATCCGGGAAAGAATGCGTTCATACGACTCTCTGCCCGAAACCGGACGCATAGAGAAACTTCGCTCCGAGGTCCGCAACTTCGAGAGCCGCATACTCGCGATAACCGGAGACCCGCTCGAAACGGTCTGGTGGAACACGGTGAAACCGGAGAATGTCGCCGAATATGTGGACGAACTCATCGGCTTCCGAGGCTACGCTTTGGAGCGGCTGTTCGAGATTCACTGCACAGAGGCGGAAGTCCGCAGGATAGAGCAGGTCAACGCCAGACTTTTGGAGATGACCCGGGAGATGTTCGAGCGCACCGGGTTGGTTTACAGGCATTTCCTCGATATGCCGCGCAAGGGGGACGGAGAGGAGCTCGAAGTGGAGGGGACGCTGAAATATTGGGAGGACGCGGAGACCCTGCGGCTGGAGGACGACGATTTCTACGGCTCCGACTTCAGACACATAATCCCGATAATCGCCTATATGGACGAACGCCTTCACGGAGGACTGCCGATAATCTCCTGCCGCCCGAGCTATGACCCGGACCGCAAGTCCAACTCCTCGATGAGCGACAAAGAGCTCGGAATCGAAAACGAACTCGACGACGGGACGAGCTGGGCCGAGGCGGGACTTCACAATGAACGTCTCAGCCACATCGTGTTCTGCTACGCCTCCCACGCCATAGTCACCCACAAGGACTTCACCATTCCGGACTATATGCGTATGGACGAATTCGAAGTCAAGGTGGACATCCAGTATCAGCATTTCAGAAAAACAATTTAACGATATGACACTCAAACAATTGCTCGATTCGCTCACATTCGACGGAATCGCTCCGTTCATCGACCTCGAGGACGGCAGGAACTGCCTTGCGGCATTCAAGCAGCATTTCGACTACCTTCGCCATCTCACGCCCGCAGAAGGAGTGACCGGGGAAGTCAGCGTCGGCTACTGGGAAGACCCCGATCTTGGGGATGACGGAATCGACGAAAACGAGGACGGTCACCGGCTTTTTGCAGAATCGCTTGAGGGGGACTGCTGGGAGTCCTGTCTCGCCAAAGAAATCGTCCTTGAAGACGGAGTGACGGAATCACTTGCGGAGATAGCCGCCTGCTGCCTCTGGCACACGTCGTTCTACGGATTCCTCCCCGAGGAGATGACGGACACGTTCAACAGATGGCACGATGGGCGGGGGATGACACGATATTACCGCAACAAATTCAGAGACATACTCCCCACCCGCAGGGAGATGCTGTCCGTCCCCTCTTTCCATCGGGCGATCCGCAAGGAGATGGGATTCCACAGGAAACACAGATCCGAGAAAGAGATACACGAAATTATGTATCTGTTCGGCGGGGAAGTCAGGAAATGGAGATACTGGAAACGGTATGAAATCAATTCGGAGTACAGCAAACGCATAAAGATCAACGCCGAATACATAGAGAATGTCCTTGAACGCGGAACGGCAGCCAAGGGGCAGCCGGCAAGAAAGGAGTTCGGAAGACTGTTCCGCGCCAACCACGTCAGCATCCACAGCTGCGACACCTTCGCCTACGATACGGAGGGAAGGCTGGAATACTTCCGCGAACTGGTCGGAAAATACGGACTTCTCGACGGAAGCACGCATCTGCCAAACAGTTTCGTCTGCATCAGCGCGTCCTCCGGGCATCCGCTGACGGAGGAGGAAATCGCAGAAATCGGAACCATCGTGACGTTCGGTCACGGCGGAGAGCACCGCATCTGGAGCAAGACCGACGACTCCTGCGGAGAGGATCTGAGGGTGGACATCGCCTACTATGAGTAGAATGCCGCCCGGCCGATGTCCCCGGCCCGTCACGCCGTCTTCCAGCCGTCGATGGTGCGGGTCTCGGATGAGAAGTTGATGCCGAGCTTTATTATCTGCTTGCCCGATGCGAGGAACGGCTGCGCGTAGCCATTTTCTTCAATCTGTCTGAGAGCCGCCTCCGGAGACTGGTCGCGCTTCAATTCGATGACATAGACATATCTGTCGGTCTCAACGGTGATGTCTATGCGCCCTTGCGAGGTGCGGTACTCCGTGCTGACATACAGACCCATCATCTTGAACATTATGTACATCGTGTTCTGGAAGTACAGTTCAAGATCGCCCTGTATCTCGTAGCTGTTGCCGGCGAGGAACGCAGTGAACCGTGTCATAAAGCCCTGAACGTCGCCGCTTTCGATGTCATCGACGAAGTTATATACCGAGAACTCGCTGTCAATCAGAGCCGGGGCGTAGAGCTGGCTGAGCGAGTTGAGGAAACCGCTCCGCACCTCCTCGTTAGGATAGTTGAGGGTGTAGGCGCGGAAACGCTCGTTGTAGCCCGCTATCGTCAGATAACCCGTCTGGTACATCAGCGTCACCGGCTGCGGGCGGTCATAGTTCGTCCCGGTCAGCGTCTCGATGGAGATTCTGTCCTTCGATATTCTCTCCAGATTGAATTTCTGTTTCTTGAGATAGCGCACGAGGAATGACGGCGTGCCAGTCTCGAACCAGTACATACGGAAGCGGTTAGACTGGAACGTATTCAGCAGGCTGAACGGGTTATAGACCCCCGGCGCATCCTCGGTGAAATGGTAGC
>CAVIXF010000162.1:0-5060 GCA_963646585.1 Candidatus Gastranaerophilales bacterium HUM_1
ATACTTACAGCCGTGCTCGGGTCTGTGGCGGGCCTCGCGGCTTTCGGGCAGGTGAACTGCACGGTTCAGACCGCCTGCCATCCGGACGACGTGAAACACTATGACACCCAGCGTCTCCGCAGCGCGTTCGTGATGGAGAAGGTGATGGCTCCGGACGAGATAAACCTCACCTACACCCTCTACGACCGTCTCATCTACGGCGGGGTTATGCCGGTGAACAAGACCCTCGTCCTCGAAACCTTCGACGAGCTCAAGGCCGAGCATTTCCTCGACCGCAGGGAACTCGGGGTCGTCAACATCGCCGGTGACGGAATCGTTACCGTCGACGGAAAGGAATATGCCCTGAAATACAAGGAGGCCCTCTATGTGGGCTGCGGGAAGAAGGAGGTGACGTTCAGAAGCGTCGACCCGAAGAATCCGGCGAAGTTCTACATCAACTCGGCCCCGGCGTACAAGGAATATGTCACCCAGCTGATCACGACGGACAAGAAGGCCGACCCGAAGAAATACGC
Organism: Candidatus Gastranaerophilales bacterium HUM_1; assembly: GCA_963646585.1. GTDB lineage: Bacteria > Bacteroidota > Bacteroidia > Bacteroidales > UBA932 > Cryptobacteroides. Next base: position 513 of record CAVIXF010000162.1, read on the forward strand.
CTTCGCGATCTCCGACCATTACGGAAAACTCGAGGACTCCAACGACAGAGTCGTGAACCAGCTCATCGTGTGGCCGGTGCTCAGCCGCGTGAAGGGCGGCGGAACCAACCAGCTCCAGATGGGTCTCACCGAACTCGCTCCGGGCTCCGTCTGGAACACTATGCCGGCGCACACCCACACGCGCCGTATGGAGGCCTACTTCTACTTCAACGTGGCCGAGGGCAACGCGATCTGCCATCTGATGGGTCAGCCGCAGGAGGAGCGTCTCATCTGGCTCCACAACGAGCAGGCCGTGACCTCGCCGGAGTGGTCCATCCACGCGGCGGCCGGCACCCGCAACTACACCTTCATCTGGGGTATGGGCGGCGAGAACCTCAACTACGGCGACAAGGACGAGATTCCTTACGTCGAAATGCGATAGCGGCATCTGACGCCTTACAGAATCTGAACAATGAAACGGTCATTTATCGCAATCCCGCTCCTGTCCTGCCTGCTCTGCGCCTGCGGAGTGCAGGACAGGACGGTTTATGTCTCCAACGGCACGGCCGTCGACAGACATCTTGAAACAGTATCAGTCCCGTTCGGACAGCTGGGAATCGACGGGCTCACTGCGGACAACGCCGTGGTCAGTGCGCCTAACGGAACTTCCGTCCCCTGCCAGACCGTGACGGAGGCCGACGGAAGCCTCTCCCTGATTTTCCAGACCGACCTCAAGGCTGGCGAATCAGCCGGGTTCACAGTGTCCAAGGGCGTGCGGCAGCCTTGCGACACACTTGTATGGAGCCGCTACGTCCCGGAGCGGATGGACGACTACGCCTACGAGAACAATGTCATAGTGGGGCGCATCTACGGCCCGGCTCTCAAGTCTCCGAGGACGTTCGGCCCGGACGTGTGGATCAAGAACACTTCGCGCTTCGTCTTCGACGACTGGCTCGCGCTCAGGGACTTCCACCGCAACCACGGCGAGGGGATGGACTGCTATATGGTCGGCAGCGCCCTCGGAGGAGGAGCCTGCACTCCGCTCGCCGGGGACAAGGTCTCCGTCGGGGACAACTACCTGACCTGGAAGCGGCTGAGCAACGGCCCGATAAGGACTGAAGCCGAGTTCACCTATCCGCCGATTGACGTCGACGGAGTTGAGGTGACGACGGTGCGCAGTCTCTCTCTTGACGCTTCTTCGCGGCTCGTTCACTGGACGACCGCGTTCGAGGCCGCCGGAAGGGATTCGCTCGACATCGTTGTCGGTGCGGTGCTCCACGATGTGATTTCCATCGTGTACGGGGACGACTATGTCTCGTTCACCGAATGGGCCTCCGACTCGAAGACCCCGCAGATTGACGGCAAGATCAGCATAGGGGTGATTCTCTCCGACCGTTTCAAGGCCGTTCCCTGCGAAATCGACGGGCACGCGGTGCTGAAGTTCCGCGTGAAGTGCGGCGAGACGGTGGACTACTGGACTGCATCCGGCTGGGATCAGGGCGGAGTCGAAAGCCCCGAGGCCTGGAACGCATATATGAAGGATCAGGCGTTCGCGGTGAACCATCCGCTGGAAGTCCGCGTCGCGAAATAGCCGTTCAGGACTTTCGGAGTTTCGCTCTTGCGGAACTTGAATTTAATCGGTACATAGGCTGAACCCGGTTTCCGGGTTCGGCCTTTTGTCGTGTCCGGCCTGTGGGGCTGTGCGGGTGTGTCATATTGCGGATACGGATAAAAACATATAAATTTGTAGGATTTGAGAAAAAGTGGAAGAAATATGAACGTAAAGAAAATTCTGATTTCCGGGGTTATGTCGCTGGCGGCGGCATTTTCGGTGGATTCAACCGCCTGCAGCAACATTCTCGTGACGAAGGGGGCGAGCGCGGACGGGTCTAATATGATTTCATACGCCGCCGACTCCCACCAGCTTTACGGCGAGCTCTACTTTCTTCGGGGCGGATTCTGGAAGGCCGGGGCGACGAGGGACATAACGGACTGGGACACCGGGCGGTTTCTCGGGCGGATTCCGCAGGCTCCGGTGACATATCAGAGAGTAGGGAATATGAACGAGCATCAGCTGATCGTGGCGGAGACGACCTACGGCGGGCGCACGGAACTCTGGGATTCCACGGGGGTGATGGACTACGGTTCATTGATATACATCGCCCTCGAACGGGCGACGACAGCCCGGGAGGCAATAAATGTCATCGTCTCCCTCGCCAATGAATACGGCTATTTCTCCGAAGGCGAGTCATTTTCCATCGCCGACACGGAGGAGGTCTGGGTGATGGATCTCATCGGAAAGGGGACGAAGATGGAGAACGGCAAGAATGTCCGCAAGGGGATAGTCTGGGTGGCACGGAGAGTTCCGGACGGATACATCTGCGCACACGCAAACCAGTCCCGCATCAGCACTTTCCCGCTCGACGACCCGGAGAACTGCCTCTATGCGCCGGACGTGATTTCGTTCGCCCGCGAGATGGGATGGTTCGACGGCAAGGACAGCGAGTTCAGCTTCTGCGACACCTACGCGCCGCTCGATTTCAGCGGGATGAGAGCCTGCGAGTCAAGGGCGTGGTCGGCGTTCAACATACTCTGCAAGGGCAAGTTCACTTTCAAGGATGAGAACGGAGTCGAAGTCACCCGCGACGCGGCCGACTATCTCGACTATGCTATGGGCTACGACAGCACGAAACGCTTTCCGCTGTTCGTGAAACCGGCGGAGAAGGTTTCGGTCAAGGATGTCGCGGACGCGATGCGCGACCATTTCGAGGGCACGCCGATGGATATGACGCAGGACATCGGGGCGGGCGGAAACGCGCTGCCTTACCGCTGGCGGCCGATGAGCTTCACAGTCGACGGCAAGACCTACGTCAACGAGAGGGCGATGGCGACCCAGCAGACCGGATTCTGGTTCGTGGGGCAGAGCCGGGGCTGGCTGCCTGATGTCATCGGAGGAGTCATCTGGTTCGGCTGCGACGACGCCGCGACATCCTGGCTCACGCCGATTTACACGAATACGCAGGAGATTCCGGAGTGCTTCCGCGAGGGCAACGGCGACATCCTCCACTATTCCGCCACCTCGGCGTTCTGGATGTGCAACCGCGTGGCGAACGCCTGCTACAAGGCCTACGACATAATGGCCCCGACGGTGCGGACCGCCATCGACGAGTGGGAGACGGCTCAGATTGCGAGGCTCGCCGAGAATGACGCGAAGGCCCTGGAGACATATAATCTCGAAATACAGAAAAAACAGAGGATCATAAGGAGGAACGACCGGAATCCGAAGGTCACGGACCCGCTTCCGCAGACACGGGCGCTGGTGACGGAGTTCTCGGTGAACACGGCGCAGGAGATTTTCGGAAAATGGGTCAGGATGGAGGAGTTCCTGCTCGTGAAGTTCCTCGACGGCAACATTAAGGCGCAGAACCCGGACGGCAGCTGGGTCACCAACGGCTATTCGGACAAGATTCCGGACAAGATCGGCTGGCCGGGCTACAGCGAGAAATGGAAACGCGCCGTCGTCCGCGACCACGGCTCCGTCATCGAAGTCCGGTGATTCGGTTCAGTCCCTGCCGAACGGGCGGAACTGAGTTTTCAGCCACAGCCTGAATATAGGGTCCTGAACGGAGACCCCGTTCCCCTCAACCTCAATCAGGTCTCTCTTCTGCATCGCCTGCTTGAGAATACGGACATTGCCGACAGAACCGAGGTTGTACTTCGAGAGCGTCTCGGCGGACGTGAACCGCGTGACTCCGTCGGCGACTGCGCACAGAAAGTTCCGCTGCTTGTCGGTCAGGGAGTCCATCGTATTGACGAACTGTAGATTCAGATAGTCCACGATGCTCGCGAGCGAAGCGTCGACAATCTCTTTGGTGCAGATGTCCGCCGTGCGCAGCCAGCTCGCCTGGGCGAGCTGCTGAACATAATAGGAGTGGTTGTCAACGCTCTCTGCAAGATATGAAGCCACCTCCGTACTGATTGATTTTCCGGTTCCGGAAAAACGTCCTGCGATGTAGCCGCACCAGTCGGCGGTCGATATCTTGGGGAGGAACATAATGTCGCCGAATCGGTAGAACGGGCTGTTGTACTTTCCGAAGATGTTGAGCATCATATGCTTCTTGCTCCCGTAGAGTATGTATGCGACATCCCGCTGTTCCTGCCAGTGGTTGCGGAGGATCTTCTGAAAACGGAGAGTGTCGGCGAACTCGCCTATCTGCTGGAACTCGTCGATGCAGACTATCACTTTTTTTTTCTTTCTCGACGCCACATCCTGGGGAAGGTCGAGAATGTCTTCTCCTATCGGATTCCTTCGGATATCCACACCGAACGACAGTTCATAATGTCCGGCCGGGTCGGACACCGATATCCTTGGCAGAAGGGACGATATGAACTCCTTGGCGTTGCTCAGGAGATTCTCGACGGAGGATGAAATCTGGGTCGTGACATTATTCGCGAATGCCGCATAGAATTCCTGTTCGTCGGCGCATCCGAAAATGTTCATCCTGACAAACAGGCAGTCGTCACCGCTTCCGGCAGCCTTTTCGACGGCTCTGGCCACGAGTGAGGATT
>CAVIXF010000163.1:0-5049 GCA_963646585.1 Candidatus Gastranaerophilales bacterium HUM_1
CTTGTGGAGCGGATGCGCGGCTCGCATATCGACGAGACCTCTCTCGACTATATGCCGTCAATCCCCGCCGCCGCGTTCGACGTCTCACCGGAGGTCAGCAACAGCGCGTATCCGGTTCTCTACCAGACGGGCTATCTGACAATCAAGGACTATGACAGACGCACGAGACTCTACACTCTCGGCTACCCGAACGAGGAGGTCCGCATAGGTTTCACCCAATGCCTCCTCGCCGGCTACAACAACCGCGACACCACGGCGGGCTCCATCTTCGTGGCGCGTTTCTTCACGGCGATGGACGGGAACGACATCGACCAGGCCCTTGAACTGCTGCAGTCCTTCCTCGCCGGCATCCCCTACGACCTTGAGAACAAGTCCGAGAAGCATTTCCAGACCATCATCTATCTGATTTTCTCCCTTCTTGGCTACTACACCCAGGCCGAGGTGAAGTCCGCCGTCGGCCGGGCCGACGCGGTGTGCCGGACAAAGGACAGAATCTATGTCTTCGAATTCAAGGTGGACGGCTCCGCCGAGGACGCGCTCAGGCAGATTGACGACAAGGGCTATCTGATTCCGTACAAGGCCGGAAACTTCGCCGGGTTTAATGCGGCAGGTCAGGCGGGTCAATCCGCCTCTGCGGACGGGAAGTCGGGCGCGGCCGTTCAGACGGACGGAAGAACCGCCCCGCTCGAACTTTTCAAGGTCGGCGTGAACATCTCCACCCAGACCCGCACCGTCGCCGAGTGGAAAGTCGAGAAGGCGTTTTGAGGCGATTCACAATTCACGCGACTCATCTTCTACGGCGCGGCCGAAAATGATGCTGCCTCGAACTGCGGAACTGTTTCCACGAATTTCATCAAAAATCGCGGAAACAGTTCCGCGATTTTTGAAAAATATCTCCTATATTTGTCCCTGCAATGACAAACAAATACAGGGAATATGGAACAGCTGTTTGAACTCTACTACGACAAACTCAAGCGGACGACCACTGATTTCGTGCGCTATCTTCACTCGGAAATCAACTGGAGTTCGTCTCTGATTGTGATTGTCGGCGCGAGGGGCGTCGGCAAGACGACGATGATGATGCAGCATATAAAACTGACCGACGCCCGGGACAAGTCATTGTATGTCAGTGCGGACAATACTTATTTTTCAGCCCACACACTGTTTGACACCGCGTCCGCCTTTCATAAGAACGGCGGAGAGTTCTTTTATGTCGATGAAGCGCACAAGTATGCCGACTGGGCGCAGGAAGTCAAGATGATGTACGACTATCTTCCGGATTTGAAAGTTGTCGTTTCCGGCTCTTCAATTCTTGAAATCGTGAAAGGCGCGGATGCGGACCTGAGCAGGAGGGCGATTCCTCACACATTGGAGGGGCTCTCTTTCCGCGAGTATCTGAACTTCCGTCTCGGACTGGCCATACGGCCGTTCAGCCTTGATGAAATCATCTCCGGCAAGGCCGTGCTTTCGGAACAGGTCAGCCATCCGCTGATGTATTTCAAAGAATATCTTTCAAACGGGTATTTCCCGTTTTTCAGCCTGGACGATTATATGACCCGTCTTGAGAACGTCATCAACCGGACGATGGAGGTTGACATCCCCTCGTATGCGAAAATGAACATATCGACGGCCCGCAAACTCAAGAAACTGCTTTATGTCATTTCTATGAGCGTGCCGTTCAAGCCGAACTACACTGAAATCGGACGGGCGATATCCGCCGACCGCAGCACTGTGGCGGACTATATGACGTATCTGGAGAAATCCGGTCTCCTGCGTCTGCTGAATGTGTCCTCCGGAGGAATGTCGCTTGTCGAGAAGGTGGAGAAAGTCTATCTTGGAAACACCAATTTCATATACGCCCTTTCTGACGGGTCTCCAGAAATCGGGAATGTCCGCGAGACATTCTTCCTTTCGTCCCTGTCGCTCCGCAACAAGGTTCTCGCCTCGCCCGTGTCGGATTTTCTCATTGACGGACGCACATTCGAGGTCGGCGGCAAATCCAAGACGCGGAAGCAGATAACGGACGTCAAGGATGCCTATGTGGTCAAAGACGACATAGAGTACGCCTATATGAACATCCTTCCGCTTTGGTCGTTCGGGCTGAACTATTAGACTACTTACTCGATTTCATTGAGGATGGCTCTCAGAACACTCTCTGAGGACATTTCTGCTTTTTAATTTACTCGAAATCTATTCACCGTTACTGTGATTTTACTCCGCATCAACAATTGTCGCACGCGAAAAAGCCCGTCTGTCTTGTTCAAATTCATAGTATTTCATAACTTTGCCGGGAAACTCAAATTCATTCCGGGCTTATGGCGACAAACGGCATCAAATACCCCATCGGGGTGCAGACATTCAGGGACATCATCAATGACGGATATCTCTACATCGACAAGACCGGTTATGTGCACAGGCTGTCGGAGACTTACAAGTATGTGTTCCTGAGCCGTCCGCGCAGGTTCGGAAAGTCGCTGCTGTCCTCGACGCTCCACAGCTACTTCGCCGGGGAGAAGGAACTCTTCGATGGGTTGAAGGCCGGGGAGCTGAAGAAAGAATGGCCGAAACATCCTGTGCTCCACTTCGATATGTCTTCGGCGAAGCATATGAACGAGGAGCAGCTGCTTGAGGAGATTGACAAGAAGTTGTATGTCTATGAGCAGGAGTATGGCCGTGGGGCGAAGGACGTCAACATAAACCAGCGTCTGGAGGGGCTTGTGTGGCGTGCCGTGGAAAAGACCGGTGAGAGGGCGGTAATCATCATCGACGAATACGACGCCCCTCTGCTGGATGTGATGGGCGACCGGAAGAGGCTCGAATCTATGCGTCAGATAATGAGGAACTTCTACAGCCCCATCAAAAGCCTCGACCCGTATCTGCGCTTCGTCTTCATCACCGGCATCACGAAGTTCGCGCAGCTGAGCATATTCAGCGAACTGAACAACCTTCAGAACATCTCGATGATGCCGGAGTATTCTGCGATATGCGGAATCTCGCAGTCGGAGCTGGAGACTCAGATGTCTGAACCAATCAGGCAGTTGTCTGAAAGGCTTGGCATAACCTTCGGTCAGACACGGCAGCTGCTGAAGGACAATTACGACGGCTACCATTTCAGCGAAGTCTCCGAGGACATCTACAACCCTTTCAGTCTGATGAAGGCCCTGGCCGCCGGAAAGTTGGGAAGCTACTGGTACGAAAGCGGAACGCCGACTTTCCTGATGGAAATGATGCGGGAGGAGCATATGGACGAGACCCGCCTCGACAGGATGAGCGAGATTGCGGAGAGCGACTTCGACATTTCTCCGGAAGTCTCCTACAGCGTGCTGCCGCTGCTCTATCAGGCGGGATATCTGACAATCAAGGACTACAACCGGGAGGACGGCTCCTACACTCTGGGATATCCGAACAAGGAAGTCCGGGAAGGGTTTATGAAAGGTCTCCTCGCGAACTACAGGAGCGCCGAGGGGATGAGCGCGTCGTTCGTGCTCCAGTTCAACAGGGCGTTGAAAGACAACGACATCGACGCCGCGCTGAGCCGTATGCAGTCCTTCCTCGCCGGCATCCCCTACGACCTTGAGAACAAGTCGGAGAAGCATTTCCAGACCATCATCTATCTGATTTTCTCCCTTCTTGGCTACTACACCCAGGCCGAGGTGAAGTCCGCCGTCGGCCGGGCCGACGCGGTGTGCCGGACAAAGGACAGAATCTATGTCTTCGAATTCAAGGTGGACGGCTCCGCCGAGGACGCGCTCAGGCAGATTGACGACAAGGGCTATCTGATTCCGTACAAGGCTGATGCGGGTCTTGACTCCGGCCAAGCATCCCCGGTCGAACTCGTCAAGGTCGGCGTGAACATCTCCACTCAGACCCGCACAATCGCCGAGTGGAAAGTCGAGAAGGTGTTTTGAGGCGATTCACGAGACTCATCTTCTTCGGAGCGGTCTCCGTAGTGGTAGCCGCAGCGGAGGGGAACCACAGGTCACGGACAACGCCCTCCGGCAGTCGTGACAAACTGCCGGAGGGCGTTGATTAATCGGTAGCTACAGATGCTTTATCTGCGAACTGCCTTGTGAACGTCAATGTCTGGTTTGATGGCATTCTTGTCAAGGCAGACAGTCGTCTCTCCGCAGACGAACCTTGAAGAGAATGTGGCAGCCTTCAGGCTATGTGTCACATCAATGCCGGCAAATCCCTTCACGAGGATTCTGCTCCCAGCCTTGACTGCTGTTTTTTCCGCCCCGTTCGAGGCTACCGGGAAAGAGTGACCATCACCAAGAACGAATGTCTCAACTCCGGCGGCGACAGCTCCGGCGAGCGAGCCGTCAGACTGGAATACGACATACGCTACAGCGAATGACAGTGTCCCGGTCTCGGGATCGTATGAACTTTCCTTTCCGTATGTTGTGACATCATATTTTTTGTATTCAAGATACTTGTTGTACTCTATGACATATATCGGAAGTCCGGAATATGCGTATCCGGTCACCTGCTGCGGGATGGCTATCTTGCCCGTCCCGCCGTCGTATGTGAACGTGAAATCGGTGTCACAAGCCCAATGCTCTATCACATAGGTGTTCGCAAAGTTGGGATTCGAGAAGATTTCGAGACCTTTGTCAACATAAGGATTCTTGTCGTCATCCACAAGGAATTTTGATGTATATGTGAAATCACCTGTGCCGAGCAGGACATTTGCAAGCCCATCCGTAGTGATGGCAACAGACTTGACTGTTTCTGTGAATCCGTTGGATGCCCAGACTATCAGTGTGTAGTCCGTCACGGCCTTGAGTCCTTTGTAAAGATCCGAATAACCATTGCCGTTGATAAGAGAGAGAGTCTCCTCGCCCACCTCGTCCACTTCCGCAAGATTCTCAGAAATATCTTCTTTCAACGATGCAGTAGGAACAAAGGCTATCTTGGCCGCAGCGATATCCTTCCCATAAACATAGAACAGCACGGAGTTCGTCTTGTCGTAGCCGACCGGCTCATATCGGGAAGTGAGTTCAAGACCTGCCGTGACGACAGTCGCATTCTCCTCTTCATCTCCGGCTG
>CAVIXF010000164.1:0-4993 GCA_963646585.1 Candidatus Gastranaerophilales bacterium HUM_1
TACAGGTGGTGTCGTTTGTCGTGGATGTCTTTAATTCCGTGGAAGAGAGCAGCCGGGCCGCCGCCACCGCCGCGTGGGAATACGCGAACGCCATTGAGGAGGCCCGCTATCAGGCGGAGCTGCTCGGGAACACAACGATCTTCGGAGAGGACGAATGGGGGCAGTTCCTTACTTATGCCAACAGAGCGCAAGAAGCCCTTAAGAAGTTCCGCGAGGAACAGGCGACGCAGAGGCGGGGGAAGGACTATCAAACGCCAAAAGGCACTTTCAATGTCCGGGGGGACAGCTGGACGGCCGATATGCGGAGCTGGTGGGAGAGGAATATCACGCACAAGGGGCAGGAGAAGATAATCACGAAGACCCTTGACGATTTCCTCGACAGCGACGGCAACCTGATGTACGACGAACTTAAAGCCTTTTACGACACCTATTCGCAGTATCTCAGCACTGCGAGCAAGGAGAACATAGAGCGGCTACTCGCCGACTGGGAGGAGTACAAGGAGGCGACTGACGGTATGAAATCGTACCTTTCCGATATTTTCGGAGACCTCGGGAGCTCGTTGAGCGACGCGCTCATTGACGCTTTTGAGAGCGGCACGGACGCGGCGGATGCCTTCGGGGACACCGTCTCCGATATCGCCCGCAATCTCATCAAACAGATGGCCTACGCGACTTTCATCGCCCCGCTCTTGGAGAAAGCGCAGGCCGCGATAGAAAAGATAACGGGAGATACAAACCTGTCGGGCGAGGATAAGTTCCAGCAGTCCCTCGGGGTGCTCTCAGGGCTTATCGGGAAAATCCCCGAACTCCAAAAACAGATAAACGAATACTACGAGAAAGCATACGCCGATGCGGAGAATGAAGGCATAGACATCGCTTCAGGCACGGAGAGGACTGCGGCGACAACCGGAGTAGCGTCTATGTCGCAGGATAGTGCGGACGAACTGAACGGGCGTTTCGCGGCCATACAAGGCTATACTTACGAAATCAATATGGCCGTCGCGGAGGTGAAGTCGCAGAATGCGAGGATGCTGGAGAACTCATCGCTCATACTCCTCGAGGTGATGGGCATACACGAAGATACCTCGGCGATGCGCGAGAAACTCGGTGCGATAGAGGCGGGGATTGGCAACCTCCGGGGGAAAGTCGACACTATCGTCCTCGAGGGGGTAAGGATGACGGCATAACACAGATACAAAGATATGGGGGCACTCGGGACACAGATAAAAGTAAAGGGGACGGACATCTACACGGCCTATGGAGCGTATCTGCTTGAAGGCGGGATGAACACCCTTATACAGTGGCCAGCGTCGAAGACAGTTACGAGCACCTCGTGGCAGGAAACGGACGGGAGCGACCCAGACCTTGAAGCTCTGCGGCTGGATTCCCGCACCGTGTCGCTCTCTTTCGCCCTGCGCGGGGAGACGGCGAAGATCGCGTCGTTCTATGCCTTCATCTCCGCGAATCCTTATGCTGAATGGGAGTTTGTGGACATCGCGCTGAAGCGCCGCCTGCGCGTCACCGGAGTATCGAGCCTTGACGCGGCGGAACGGCTCCAACTCCTGACCGTGAGCCTTTCGGATGATACGCCTTGGGATTTCTCTCTCAACGGGCAAGAGTGGTCGTACACCGCTCCATCCTCTTCCGGCGTGACAACGGGTTATCTGATTGACAGCCGTCCGCTCGCGGACTACGGGGTGACCGTTGCCTCCGGGACGCTTTCGAGCGTCTTGTCCCCTGCTGGTGTCCGGCAGCTTCTCAGTCGCGACATCTCAGGGCAGGACGGGATTGTATATGATGGCCAAAGTGCGGCCACGCAGCCCTCAAATACCTTTGATGACCGCACGGTGACGCTGAAATGCCTGCTCCGGGCGGAGGATGCGGGTACGGCCCTCGACAACTGGTATCGCCTGCTGCACGACCTCGTGTATGAGGATACATCGAAGACGGACAGAACTCGGAGATGCGCCCGGATGCTGACGGCAGAGGGCCCAAGCGGGGTGATGAATGTCTGGTACAAATCATCCACCGTCAACGGTTTCTACCCTTCGCGCTCGGGTGGCTGCTGGATAGATTTCAGGGTGACGCTGTGCGTGTTCGACGAATAAAAAACATAAGATATATGGCTACCGCTATCAACATATACTATAATGGGGCTGTCATACTCAATGTCATACCCGATGATACCTCGTACTCCTACGAGGAGCTGATGGCCCGCGACCAGATAGTGCTCAACTTCTCTCTCGCGGAATATGTGGAGATTCCCGTCGGGGCGTGGATGGAACACAACGGGAAGCGGTACACGCTCCTCGCAGCCGGGGCCATAACGATGCATCACACCCGCAATTGGGATTATTCTCTGACCCTCGAATCGGGCATCGGGCACCTCGGCAAATACATAGTCCACAACACGACGGATACCGACCACCGCGTCCGCTTCGACCTCACGGACAAGGCAAGTCGGCACATCGCCCTGCTTGTTGATAATCTTAACGAGCGCGACGGCGAGGGCGTATGGAGCGCCGGGCAGGTGCTCACCGAAGAGACGGACACCGAAAAACTTGTCACATACAGTCAAAGCACCGTCCTCGACGCTCTCAATTCGATTGCCGACACATACGGAACGGAATGGGACATCGTGTCCGAGGTAACCGATAGCGGCGCTGAGAAATACACCCTGTCACTCGGCAAGGTGGAGAAGAACACGGGGGACGATGCTCTCACTCTCGCTTATGGTAATGACCGCACCGGAGGGCTGAACAGCGGAATCGCCCGAAGCAACGCCCGGGAGGACTTCGCGGTCAGCAAACTCTATGTACAGGGTGGAGAGCGGAACGTCTCGCTCAATATGTCGTATGCTGGGGCGGAATACGGGAGCAAGACACTCCTGCTGCCAAAAAGCTCCGATTTTTATTTCGATAGCGAGAAGTTCGGCGATGAGACGGGATACGATGCGACGAAGGGCGTGCGATTCGTCACCGATGCCGACGGCCTTTGTGTGAAGGTTTATGGGGCTGCCGACAATGCGGCGGAGGGGAGTTATGATGGCAGCGACACATATCCGATGCGCGTAGGGACGATTAGCGCGGTCAGCACTACGCCGAGCAAGGGGGACGAGGCGTATGTCAACATAGAGGACGGCACCTTGGGGAGCGCGGAGGGGAAGGAGGCGATTGATTTCTCTGCTCTCCAGATTGACGGGGAGCAGTTCACGGTCATCTTCCAGACCGGGGCTCTTGCGGGCAAGGAGTTCGCCGTGCACTCCTACACGCTCAAGGAAGAGTGCGGATATTTTGAGCTTACACAGGAGACGATAGACGGCGTGATTATGCCGCAGGCCCCCGGGAAAGCCTTTGCTCCTAAAGTCGGGGACGAGTATGCCGTTTTCGGGATAAAGATGCCGGAGGCCTATGTCACGGCGGCGCAGCGCGAGATGCTGCGGCTCGCGACCGCAACCCTCTACATCTATCGCAACGCTCAATTCACGCTACGAGACAGTATCAACCAGCAGTGGGCGAAGCGATATTGGACGGAACTCTCACTCGGGGCGAAATTCGTCGTCGGAGGGTATGTCAACTATTGCAACGAGGCGCTCTTCCCGGATGCGGACGGGCACATCTATACGTCTCGCATCACCGCCGTCAAGCGCGGTCTGAATAATCCTTACGACATCGAGTTGACGGTCAGCGACAAGCCGGGATCGCGCTCCGTCGCGTCGGAATTCAAACGAATAGACGACGGGGAGGTGCACGACAAGGAGGAGCGAGACGGGATAATTCAGTACACGAAACGCGGACTTCGAGATACGCTCGATACGGCGGAAGCCCTTGTGGAGGCGAAGCTCTCGGGGTTCGGAGACGCTGTGAGTCCTATTGTCGTGCGGACGATGCAGATGATTGCAGGGGACGAGACCCTTCAATTCGACCTCTGGACAGACCGGGCGTGCACAACGCGGGCGACAGCCGTGTTCGCCTACGACGAAACCTCAAAGATATTCACGGCGAACGCCTGTGCGCTTCGGCATTTGACAATCGGCATCAGCGACATAGCCCCTCTTTCGTCTCGCCAGACGGAGGATTATTTGAGGTGGACGATGAGCGCGTTCGAGAGCTCGGCGCTGACGGATGGCGATACGCGGTATTACCTCTACGCCAAGGTGAACTCTGAGAATGATGGGGCTACCGGAACGGACGGCACTTTCGTCCTATCCGCAACGGCGATAGACAAGGACGCAGAAAGTGGATGGTGGCACCTGCTTGTCGGCATCCTCAATCGCGAGAACGACGGAGAGCGGAGCTTTGTCACCGTATATGGGTTCACGGAAGTCCTCCCGGGGCAGATAACCACTGACAGCATCAGGAGTTCGGACGGCAAGAGCTTCCTCGATCTCCTCCTGAATAAGTTCCACGTCGGGGGCGATACGGCTTATATCGACTGGAACAACCTCCTCCAGACGGCCCTAAAAGTCAAAGGAGACATCGAGGCCGATACGCTCAAACTCAACGGCAAGACGGATAGCAGCGGCTCAACGACTGCGAGCGCGGATGTCAATGGGCTTATGGTCTTGCGCGGAACGGATGGAGATGACATCACCGCCTTCCTCGACGGTGTGTATGCCGACGGAGTGATTTTCGGTGCCGCAGCCTCGGATGCTTTCGCAAAGTCCCTCCTTTTCGCGGAGCTGGAGGATGACCTTGATGTGTCGCAGCGTCCTGACTTCCTCCTCTACCGAAAGGACGGGAAGGTAAAAGTCTATATCAAAGACCTCGACTCGGAGACGACCGTCTCTCTGACCGCCGCCGTGTACGCTCTCCAGAACACGAAGCTCAACAAGTCGCTCTTCGACGAGTTGTTTACGGTGCACTACAAGGAGGGGAGCACTACGGAGATAGAGAGCCTTGAACTCAACTACGGCACTTGGACGGAAGAGTTCATCTCCGCCCGTGGCAAGGACGACGGCGGGAGCTCGGGCGGGGGCACGGACTTGCAGGCG
>CAVIXF010000165.1:0-4977 GCA_963646585.1 Candidatus Gastranaerophilales bacterium HUM_1
ATGTACAACAAGTTCCGGACGGTGTCGATGGCTCTGACGGTGCTCCAGGTGACTGTCCCGCTGCTCGGATTCCTCACTCTCGACAAGATTCTCAAGGCGGAATATGACGGGAGGAAGGTGATCCGCGCCGTCTTCATCTCCGCAGGAATCACCGGCGGCTTCTGCCTTCTTATGGCTCTGTTCCCGGGTCTTGCGGGGGACTTCAGCGCCCCGGGCGACGCTGGTATGCAGGACATAATCGTGGATGCTCTGCGCGAAGACCGCAGGGAGATGCTCCGGAGCGACGCACGGGGCGGATTCTTAATCATTGCTGTCGCAGCGGCGGTGCTGCTCTGGATTTACGGGAAGAAGCCTTTCGTACGCGCCGGGAGGACTTCGCTGGCCGGCGGTCTCATCGCCCTGCTGGTTCTCTGCGACCTTTTCTGCGTGGGGAAACGCTACCTCAACAACGACCATTTCATATCCCCGAAAAACTGGGAGGCCCAGTTCAAGGAGCGTCCGGTTGACCGTGAGCTGCTCGCTGACAAGGACGTCTCCTACAGGGTTCTCGACCTCAGCGTGAACACTTTCAACGACGCGCACCAGAGCTACCGCCACAAGTGCATAGGCGGCTACAGCCCTGTGAAACTCCAACGCTATCAGGATCTTATCGAAAGGTACATATCTCCGGAGATAAACTCGATCTACAAGGCTGCGGGCGAATGCGCCACTGTCGGAAGTCTTGAGGACAACCTGCCGTTCCTCAAAGTCACCTCTATGCTGAACGGCAAGTACATAGTTCTCGGCGAGGACTATTCTCCGGTCGTGAACCGCGAGGCCTTCGGGAACTGCTGGTTCGTGGACGAAGCCGTGACAGCCGCGACTGTCACCGACGAAATCGGCCTGCTCGCGGACACGGATCTCGGGAGCACGGTGGTTCTCGGCCCGGATTTCAAGGACACGGCGCGGAGCGTGGTCTTCTCCGGCGGCTCTGACGGGGCATTCTCCAACGGCTCTGGGGGGACATCCTCCGGGAAGTCTGACGCCGTCTCCGCCGGAAAGTCCGGGGACGAAATCAGGCTCATCTCATACGAGCCGAACGAACTGCACTACCTCTGCAAATGTTCCGCCGACAGGGCCGTGATGTTCAGCGAAATCTACTATCCGGAAGGCTGGAAGGCCTGGACAGGGCCAGACGGCAAGGTCGGTGACACCGTCGGAAACCGTTTCAAACCGTCTCCGGAGGCCGTCGAGACCGCGATTTTCAGAGGCGACTGGATTCTTCGCGGGATGATTGTCCCGGCGGGGGAGCACGAAATCGTGATGCGTTTCGAGCCGGAGTCATACGTCGTCGGGTCGAGGATTTCCACGGCAAGTTCCGCTCTGCTGATCCTGCTCGTGCTTCTCTCCGCCGCCGGAGCCGTCGCATTCAGTAAAAAATGAGAGAGAAATGAGAGAGAAATGAGAGGGAATCCCCCTGACGCTTAATGGGGGGAGGGGTCAATAAAAGGGAACAGCGATGGAAAAATGCATAATAGCGGCCGTGGCCGAGGACGGGGCGATAGGGAGGGACAACGGACTCCTGTGGCATCTGAAGGACGATTTGAAATATTTCAAGTCGGTGACTATGGGCTGTCCCGTGATTATGGGGCGCAGGACCTTCGAATCCATCGGACGGCCTCTTCCCGGACGGCTCAACATAGTCATATCCCGTACGATGCGGCCCTCGGCTGATTCGTCTCCTGTCGTCGCCGGCAGCCTTGATGAGGCATATCGTCTCGCGGGGGACGCGCCGCGCTGTTTCGTCATCGGGGGCGCACAGCTCTATTCCGAGGCCATAGGAACGGCGGACAGGCTCTATATCACCCGCATCCGCGCCGCCGCTCCGGACGCCGACCGCTTCTTCCCGGAGACGGACCCAGGGCTGTGGACTCTCGAATCATCCTCTGAACCGCACACCGACCCCGCCACCGGCCTGTCATTCACTTTCGAGATTCTCTCCAGAAGGCGGTGACTTTTAAATCAGAATTATAAAGAAATCTACACTCAAGAATAAATGACAAATCTGAGGCAGTTTATTTCTTTCAAATTCCTAAATTTGCGGGGAATGTGCTTCCGGGGATATGTGGAAACGGGAGTGATTGTGACGTCGAAATGAATCGGATTTTCGGGAATATATTGAGTTTCAACGCCTCTCTGTTCAGAATCGGGGCTGCGGTCGCGACGGAGGCGGCTGCGGCTCTGATTGTGGCGGCGCTTGTTGTCGCCGGCTGCGGAGGGCGCGGCGGAAGAACCGGCGGGGACGGGCCTCGCGGAGACGGTACTCGCGGAGAGGTGCGGGCGTTTCCGCAGCTGACTGTCCCCGCTGTCATCGAGGACGGGGATGAACGGGCGGAATATGCCGCGCTGCACTGGTTCGACCCGTTCACGAAAATCGAAAAACCGGCTTCGGGGGGATTCCTCTGCGACTCGACCCATATCGCAGGAGTGCCGTCGGAGCAGCTGGAACAGGCATTCGCGACCTGGTGCGGACTTCTGGACAGAGTCCCGCTTGAAACGGCCGAGGAGGCTTCGGCGCGGCTTTTCGGCAGAATCGCCGCCTGTGAGGCTGCGGACACGGCCTCGAACATCTTCGAGCGGGTGAACGCAATCGCGGACAAATATCTCTACGACCCCAACTCACCTCTGCGGAACGAGGACTTCTACCGCCCTTTCGTGCAGGCGCGTTCGCAATCGGAGCTGGTTTCCCCGGAACAGCGGGAGGCCGACGGACGGACGGCCCGCAGCTGCGCCCTCAACAGGGTGGGGACGAAGGCGGCCGATTTCCGCTTCTCCGAGAAGTCGGGGCGGACATACACCCTCTACGGAATCAAGGCGGAGACGACCCTGCTTTTCTTCTCGAACCCCGGCTGCAAGGCCTGCAAGGACATAATCGACGCGCTGAAGTCCCGTCCGGAGATGGAGCCGATGATAGCCTCCGGGGAGCTCGCCGTGCTGAACATCTACATCGACGAAGACCTCGCGGGATGGTACGATTATATGCCAATATACCCGGAATCCTGGCACAACGGCTACGACCCGGACTATGTGATTCGCACCGACCGTCTCTACGACGTCCGCGCCATCCCCTCGCTCTATGTCCTCAACAGGGACAAGATCGTGCTGATGAAGGACGCTCCCCCGGAGAAGGCTCTCGCCGCGATATTCGGGAGCTGACAGGCGGAAACGGACGAAATGGATGAAATGGACGAAACGCCCCCACTCTCCGCAAGCGAGAGAGACTTTACAGGGGCTTCCGCCTGCTAACATAATATATGACAGTAAATTACATAAACACACATCTGATATGGCGACTATAACCAAAGAAAACTGGGGCAGGACCTCTGACGGAAAGGAGATTCTGCGTTATACTCTCAAGAACGCCTCCGGCGCATACATACAGCTGTCAAGCGTGGGTGCGGGCATAGTGGCGGCTTTCGTTCCGGACAGGGACGGGAAACTCGCCGACATTGTGCTCGGCTATCCCGACCCGCTCAGCTATTTCGGGGACGGCCCCTGCGCCGGGAAAGTGCCCGGACGCTATGCAAACCGCATCGCCGCCGGGCGTTTCACTCTGGACGGAGTCGAGTACAAGCTTCCGGTGAACAACGGCCCGAACCACCTTCACGGCGGCCCTGACGGCTTCCAGAACAAGGTCTGGGAGAGCCGCGTCGAGGGTGACGGCGTGGAGTTCCTCTACTATTCCGAAGACGGGGAGATGGGCTACCCCGGCGCTCTGAAGGCGGTCGCCCGCTACGAATGGAGCGAGGAGAACGAACTGCGTCTGACGCTCACGGCCGAATGCGACAAGCCTACCGTCGTCAATCTGACCAACCACGCCTATTTCAACCTCAACGGGGAGGGCTCGGGTTCGGTGCTCGACCACGAACTGCGGCTCAACGCCTCGGAGTGGCTGCCGACCAGTGACTCTCTGATTCCGCTCGGCGAGAGCGTGCCTGTCGCGGGGACTCCGATGGATTTCGTCACGGCGAAGAAGCTCGGACGCGACATCAGGGAGAAGTTCTCCGCGCTTGAGTACGGCAAGGGCTACGACAACTGCTGGGTCATCGACGGAGGCGAGCCGGGGCAGATTCAGGAGGCCGCCGAGCTTTATTCCGAGGCTTCCGGGCGCGTGCTCAAGGTCTACACGACGCAGCCCGGCGTGCAGGTCTACACCGGGAACTGGCTCGCGGGCTGTCCGGTGGGCAAGTGCGGACGCAGCTACGAGGACTATGAGGGCGTGGCCCTGGAGTGCCAGAACTTTCCGGACGCGCCCAACGAGCCGGAGTATCCTTCGGCGGTGCTGAGGCCGGGCGAAATCTACGCTCAGGCCATAATATTCGCATTCAAAACCAAATAAAAGGCGACCTGCTTCGTTGCAGGGCTTGCTGAAATCCTCACAACCTCAAGGTTGCTCCGGTTTCACCTTCACCCTGCGCCTTGCATCTCATCCTTTTATTTGGTTTTGACACGCGGACTGGCTTTGGCGGAGATTTGCTTCGTTGCAGGATTTGATTTTGACACGCGGACTGGCTTTGGCGGAGATTTGCTTCGTTGCAGGGTTATAATAAAAAAGGGATACATACGAAACATATTTGAATGAAACAGTATCTTGATTTGCTTCGACATATCCGGGAGAACGGGGTGATGAAGCACGACCGTACGGGAGTGGGGACGCAGAGCGTCTTCGGCTGGCAGATGCGCTTCGACCTCGCTGACGGATTCCCCTTGCTGACGACCAAGAAGGTGCATCTGAAGTCGATAATATATGAACTCCTGTGGTTCATCGCCGGCGACACGAACATAAAGTACCTGAAGGAGCACGGAGTGTCCATCTGGGACGAGTGGGCGGACGAAAACGGCGACCTGGGACCCGTCTACGGGCATCAGTGGCGCAGCTGGCCGACCCCGGACGGGCGGACGATAGACCAGCTTTCGCAGGTGATCGAGACCATAAGG
>CAVIXF010000166.1:0-4971 GCA_963646585.1 Candidatus Gastranaerophilales bacterium HUM_1
AGCCTGTCCCGGGCGTGAAACGGTTGCGGGAGATGTATATCATAAGCGCGATGACCAGCTCCGCCACCGCGTTGGCGTTCTGCCCCGGCGTATTCATCGCCACGACCCCGTGCGCCGTGCAGGCCGCGAGGTCGAGATTGTCGTAGCCAGCCCCCGCACGCACCACTATCTTCAGATGCGGCGCGGCGTCCAGCACTTCGGCCGTCACCTTGTCCGAGCGCACGATCAGCGCGTCAGCGTCGGCGACCGCCGCGACAAGTTCGGCCTGCCCCTCATATCTTTCAAGAAGCGCCAGCGTATGCCCCTGCGCCCCGGCTATATCCCTTATTCCGTCGACCGCCGCCTTCGCGAACGGTTTCTGCGTGGCTATCAGTATCTTCATATCGATTTGAATTTCATCCGTCCCCGGATTCATTCCCGCACCCGAAGACATCATATTATTAACTATATGGTTCAAAGGAGGTTAAGCCCCCATAACCTGCCTCATATATGTCGCCTACGCCTTCTCCTCAAGCACCTGCGCCTCGAAATCCCTCATCGCGTCAATCAGAGCCTGAACCGCCTCCACAGGGCAGGCGTTGTAGATCGAGGCGCGGAAGCCCCCGACCGAACGGTGCCCCTTTATACCGACCATCCCGCGCCCCTTCGCGAACTCGAGGAACGCGTCCTGAAGATGCTCGAAGCCCTTCTCCATAACGAAGCAGACATTCATAATCGAGCGGTCTTCGGTCGCCGCCGTGCCTACGAAGAGGGAATTGCGGTCAATCTCGTCATAGAGCATCGCGGCCTTCCTGCGGTTGATTTCATACATCGCCTCAAC
Organism: Candidatus Gastranaerophilales bacterium HUM_1; assembly: GCA_963646585.1. Classification (GTDB taxonomy): domain Bacteria; phylum Bacteroidota; class Bacteroidia; order Bacteroidales; family UBA932; genus Cryptobacteroides. The sequence continues at coordinate 821 of CAVIXF010000166.1, forward strand.
TCCGCCCTGCGCCTTGATCCACTTGAGCGTCTCCCTCATAATGAAAATCGGGAACACGGGAGGCGTGTTGAACATAGACTTCCCGTCTATATGCGTCTGGAAATTCAGCATAGTCGGGATGTAGTGGGACACCTTCCCGAGCGCGTCCTTGCGCACGATGGCGAACATAACCCCGGCCGTCCCGACGTTCTTCTGCGCCCCTCCGTAAATCACCTCATACTTCGACACATCCACCGGGCGGGACATTATGTCCGAGGACATATCGGCGATAAGAGGCACGGGGCAGTCGATGTCGCCGTGCAGCTCCGTTCCGTAAATCGTGTTGTTCGTCGTGACGTGGAGATAGTCCAGATCCGACGGGACCTCGTAGTCCTTGGGGATATAGGAATATGTCCTGTCGGCTGAAGAGGCCACCGCGAACGCCTCCGCCCCCTTGGACCCGGCGAAGCCCTTCGCCTCCTTGAGAGCCTTCTTCGCCCATACGCCCGTCTCCAGATAGCCGGCCTTCTTTTCGAGGAAGTTCATCACGACATAGAGAAAGCCCATACTCGCCCCTCCGCCGAGGAAGAGAACCTCATATGTGTCAGGGATATGCAGAAGCTCCTTCCACAGGGCGCGGCAGTCGTCCATCACCGCCTCCCACTCCTTGGACCTGTGCGAAACCTCGATCACCGACATCCCAGTGCCCGCGAAATCCTTCAGAGCCTCGACGGCGGACTCCACCGCCGGTTCCGGCAGGACGCACGGCCCCGCGTTGAAATTATGTATCTTCTTCATATTCAGAAACTTTTTGAATTAGTTCATATCCATATTCCTGACTTCCTGGAATCTTCCGCAGGAATCCGGAGCGGCTTTTCCCACACTGCATCTCAGTCCGTTCTCACGGCGGTGCAGCCCTCGATGTCGGCGATTCTCCCGAGAAAGTCGTCCTCGGACGAGAGGCGCACGGCGGCCGTAAGCGAACACTCGGTGTCGAAAGACTGCTCCGACGGCTCCGTCTTCAGATCCTTCAGCGTCTTCATCACGGCGTTCATCGCCATATACCCGAACTTCACCCTGTAGCGGACCGTGGCGGTCTTCTCAATCACCTCGGCATTGGAGAGGGCGTCGGCGGTCGAAGTCCTGTAGGCGCGTATCAGCCCCGGGATTCCGAGCTTTATCCCTCCGAAGTAGCGCACCACTACGACGAGTGTGTCGCTCAGGCCGAAGGAGTCGATCTGCCCCAGAATCTGCCGCCCCGCCGAACCCGAAGGCTCCCCGTCGTCGTTCGCCCGGAATATGTCGCCACTGTGGCCGAGACGGTAGGCGTAGCAGTGGTGTCTCGCGTCGTGATATTCCCTTTTCAGCGAAGACACGATCTCCTTTATCCGGGCCTCGGTCTCCACGGGGAAGGCGAACGCGATGAAACGGCTTCCGTTGTCCTTGAAAAGTCCCTCCGAGCGGGCCGCTATGCTGCGGAATGTGTCTTTCTCCGTTCCCATATCATCCTCCAAAAGTAGATATATTTTTTCTGTTTTCAAATATCATTCGTACCTTTGGCCCGCATTTGAACGGGGGTCGGCTCCCGGCGGATGTCGTTCTAAACAGCTTCTCAAATATGGTACTGAGATATAGGGTTTCCCTGCCCGGACTGAAGGGATTTGCAAGAGTCTATGAACTCAAGGCGACCTGTTCGCTTTATTCTTTCCACAAGAAGATGCATTCCGATATGGATTTTCCGATGGATCAGATTGTGCTTTTCAAGGCGGTGAATCCGGACGGGAGCGCGATCGCCAGGTACAGCGTGCAGAATATGGGCAAGGGCACGATTGACGAGGTGACTCTCGGGGAGTGCCACAAGAGGGGCGAGGACAGTTTCGTCTATTTCTACGACACGACTAACAAGAAGAGCGTGCTCGTGAACTTCGAGGAGGAGGTGCCGGAGCGTCCGGGCGTGGTCTATCCGGTGCTCGTCGAGACGAAGGGTCCGAATCCGATCGAGTTCGAGAACGGATATGTGGCATACGAGGATCTTCCGGAGGACAAGAAGCGCAACATCATACGCAAGGAGGAGGGGAACTGGGACGACGAGGATGACTTCGACGACGATGACGAGGGCGACGACGGAGACGAGGACGACGGGGATGAGGATGGATATGAAGACGGAGAAGAGGTGTTTGACGAAAACAGTTGAGATTATACTTGGGCCGACGGGGGTCGGAAAGACGGATTTCGCCGTCCGGCGGGCTCTGGAATGCGGCTCTCCGGTGATCTCCTGCGATTCGAGACAGATTTTCAAGGAAATGACAATAGGGACGGCCGTCCCGGATGCTTCACAGCTTGCCGCCGTGAAGCATTATTTCATTCACAGCAATTCCATAATGGAGGACTACACCGCCGGGCGCTACGAAATCGAGGCGCACCGCCTCGTGGAGGCTCTGTTCGCGCAGGGTCACGAAAGGCTGATTATGTGCGGAGGCTCCGGGTTCTACATCGACGCGTTCGTGAACGGTCTGGACGACTTTCCGCCGGCCGACCAGTCGCTGCGGGCGGAGCTCTCGTCCCGTCTGCGGGAGGAGGGGGTCGGGGAGCTTGTCCGGCAGCTTCGCGCCCTCGACCCGGAAAGCTGCGGGACAATCGACCTTGCAAACGGCCAGCGGGTCGTGCGGGCTCTTGAGGTCTGCCTTATGACCGGGCGCAAGTTCTCCTCGTTCAAGACCTCGCCCAGCCGCAGTCACGACTTCGCAATCAAGAAAACCGGGCTCACGCGCCCGAAGGAGGAGCTTTATTCCCGCATCGACGCCCGCGTGCTGCGGATGATTGACGACGGGCTCGTCGAGGAGGCCCGCAGCCTGCTCCCGTTCCGCGAGCGTCCCGCCCTCCAGACCGTGGGCTACAAGGAGCTCTTCGTCTGGTTCGACTTCCTCGACGGCCGGAACGGGTCTGACAGCGGAGCCTGCACGCCAGGAGCGCCGGGTGCCGACGGCAAAGCCGGCGGGGGCATCACTGCCTGCGAGGGCATCAAAGCCGGCGGGGACGGCAGTCGCCGGACAGTCCCCGGCGACGGGCCTGTCACCACCCTCGACCGCGCCGTCGAGCTGATTCAAAGAAATTCCCGCCGCTACGCCAAACGGCAGATGTCCTGGTGGCGGCGCGACCCGTCCATCCGCTGGACTTCCCTGAACGACTGAACAGGATTCACGGGCCTTCTGAAGAGGATTTCCGGGCGACTGAACAGGATTTTCCGCATCCATATAGGGGGATTCGTCCGTCCCGCGTGTTATTGGGGAGTGTCATCGCCGGACACCTGAAAAGAGTGTCTTGCCACACACCGCTGACCACAGTCTGCAACCACCTCAACACATCGGACGATATGAAAAAGATTACTGCCGCCCTCTCGGCTATGCTGATTCTCGGCATCCTCTCCTCCTGCACCAAAACCGCTTCTGGAACCGGCGGGAACAGCGGCGGAGAGGAGAAGACGGATATGAACTACGAGCTTCCTTCGGGACAGGAGACAATCCGCATCCTCTTCATCGGCAACAGTTTCACCCTCGACGCCACAGACCATATCCCCGGCATCCTGAAGGCCGCTGGAGTCACCGCCTTCTCTATGGAACGCGCCTACCACGGAGGATACACCCTCGTCGAATACAACAGGAACTTCAGCACCCCGGGAATCTGTTCACGGTTCAGGTCCAGCCCCGGAGCGGACGGCTGGGAAATCGTGACATCCAACGGCAGCTCGCTTGACGATTTCTGGGACAGCGGCAATTCCTACGACATCGTCATTATGCAGGAATATACGGGGACGAAATATGCCTGGGCGGGATTCACGGAGCAGCAGGAGGGCATCGACGCAGTGAAAGGGCTGATTGAAAAGGTGCGGGCGAAGCAGCCGGACAAGGAGCCCGTCTTCGTCTATCTTATGTCGCAGGCCTTCGCGAAAGGCAGCACCCTCCTCAAAACCCAGTGGGGCGACGACCGCAGCCGTATGTTCGACGTTATGGCCATCCACGCGAAGCAGGTACTCAGGCAGACCGGGATAAAGTACCTGATTTCCACGGGCGCGGCCGTCGAGAACCTCCGCACGACAAGCCTCAATGTCGACAACGGGATGGACCTCTCCCGCGACCTCTACCATCTCGACAAGGGCATATCCTGCTACACCG
>CAVIXF010000167.1:0-4956 GCA_963646585.1 Candidatus Gastranaerophilales bacterium HUM_1
ATATGCGAATTGTTTCCGGGGCTGTTTTCCGGGGCATTTCCATAAGTTTGAGACGGCTCCGGAACGCTCCGGCCGTCTATGGACAAGAATATTTTCAATATATGGAAAACAACGAAGAAAAGATTACTACAGGCAGGATTGAGCAGGTTGACATCGACCAGCAGATGAGGAGCGCGTACATCGACTACTCGATGTCCGTGATAGTCTCCCGTGCGCTGCCGGATGTCCGTGACGGTCTCAAGCCGGTACACCGCAGGGTGCTCTTCGGAATGGACGGCCTCGGACTGTCCTATTCCGGCCAGACCAAGAAATCCGCCAGAATAGTCGGCGAGGTGCTCGGTAAATATCATCCGCACGGTGACTCCAGCGTCTACGACGCGATGGCCCGTCTGGCGCAGTGGTGGAGCGTCCGCTATCCGCTCGTGTTCGGCCAGGGAAACTTCGGTTCTATGGACGGCGACTCCGTGGCGGCGATGCGTTACACCGAGGCCAAGCTCGAAAAGATTTCCGAGGACATCCTCGGCGACCTCGACAAGGACACCGTCGATATGCAGAACAACTTCGACGACTCCCTCCAGGAGCCGACGGTCCTTCCGACCAAGCTGCCTCTGCTCCTTCTGAACGGCTCTTCCGGAATCGCCGTCGGAATGGCGACGAATATGGCCCCGCACAACCTTTCGGAGTGCTGCGACGGCATCTGCGCCTACATCGACAACCCGGACATCAGCGTCGACGAGCTGATGCACTTCATCAAGGGTCCGGACTTCCCGACCGGCGGCATCATTATGGGCCGTCAGGGCATAAAGGACGCGTTCGAGACAGGCCAGGGCAGGATAGTGATCCGTTCCAAGACGGAAATCGAGGTGAGCGACAGCGGCCGCGAGACCATCGTCGTCACCGAAATCCCTTATATGATCAACAAGCGCGAGATGATCGAGAAGATCGCCGAGCTTGTCGAGTCCAAGAAAATTGACGGAATCTCGTACATCAACGACGAGACCACCCGCCAGGGCGTCCGCATAGTCATAAAACTGAAGCAGGGGGCGAACTCCAATGTGGTCCTGAACAACCTGTTCAAATATTCCCCGCTCCAGTCCAGCTTCAGCGTGAACAACGTGGCTCTCGTGAACGGACGGCCATATACCCTGAGCCTCAAGGACTTGATAAAGCATTTCGTGGAGCACCGCCATCAGGTAATCGTGCGCAGGACGAACTTCGACCTCAAGAAGGCCCAGGCCCGCGCCCACATCCTCGAAGGACTGCTCAAGGCTCTTGACGTCATTGACGAGATTATCCGTATCATCCGCGCCTCCAAGAGCGTCGACGACGCGAAGACCCAGCTCATAGAGAGGTTCGACTTCAGCGAGATACAGGCCTCCGCCATAGTCGAGATGCGTCTGCGCCAGCTCACCGGACTCGAAAGGGAGAAGCTCCAGAGCGAATACGACGAACTGATGAAGTTCATAAAATACTGCATCGACGTGCTCGGAAGCTACGAGATGCAGATGCAGATCGTCAAGGACGAGACGATGCAGATGAAGGAGAGATATGGCGACGAAAGGCGCACGGAGATAGTCCTGTCATCCGAAGAGTTCAATCCGGAGGACTTCTACCCGGACGAGGATGTCGTCGTGACGATCTCTCACCTCGGATATATAAAGAGGACGGCTCTGACCGAATACCGTACCCAGGCCAGGGGCGGAGTCGGGATGAAGGGGGCGTCGAAGAGGGACGAGGACTTCATCGAGCACATCTATGTCGCCAATATGCACAGCACCCTTCTCCTCTTCACCGAGTGCGCGAAGTGCTACTGGCTCAAGGTCTATGAAATTCCGGAGGGCTCCCGCTCGTCGAAGGGCCGCGCCATCCAGAACGTGCTCAACCTCACTTCAGAGGACAGGGTCAAGGCATATCTCAACGTCCGCGACCTCAAGGACGAGGAATATGTCAATAACACCTACGTCGTGCTGTGCACGAAGAACGGTATCATAAAGAAGACCACTCTTGAGGCATATTCGAGGCCTCGCGCCAACGGAGTCATCGCCCTCACCATCCGCGAGGGGGACGAGCTTCTCGACGTGGCTCTCACGAGCGGGAGCAGCCAGCTGTTCATCGCCGGAAAGGAGGGACGCTGCGTAAGGTTCGACGAGTCCGACGTGAGACCGATGGGGCGCACGGCCGCCGGAGTGAAGGGCATCAACCTCGACAGCGGGACGAACGAGGTCATAGGTCTGCTCAGCTACGAGCCTCAGGCGGAGGACGCGGCTGACCACTCCATACTCGTGGTGAGCGACCACGGCTACGGCAAGCGCTCCGACTTCGACGAGTACCGCAAGACCAGCCGGGGCAGCAAGGGAGTCAAGACCTTGAACATCACCGACAAGACCGGTCAGCTCATAGCCATCAAGAATGTCACGGACAACGACGACCTGATGATCATCACACGTTCCGGACTCACCATCCGTATGGCCGTCTCCGACATCCGCATCGCGGGCAGGGCGACCCAGGGAGTGCGCCTGATCAACATAAAGGACGGCGACTCCATCGCGGCTGTCTCAGTCGTGGCGAAGAGCGACGACGAGGACGAGGTGACGGAGGCTCCGGCGGAGCAGCCTTCGGAGCAGCTTTCGGAAAGCGCGGACGGAACCCAGGAAACCGAGGGAACTCAGGAGTCATAGGCGTGATTGTTGAAGAGGCTCCGGCGGAGCAGCCTTCGGACGGCGTCGCGACGGAAACTGCGGGCCGGCCGGACGGAGAAACACCGGAGACTGCGGGTCAGACGGACGGAGACGCGCAGGAAACCCCTGAGAATCAGGCCTGACATTTGAATCCGGAATATATTAACGACAACCAAATCAGATGCATTATTATGAAAAAGACATTAATCGCATTGACAGTTTTGCTTTCTTCAGCTTTTGCGGCCGCCGCCCAGCAGAAATCGCCGGAGGCGCTGCGGTCAGCAGTTGAAAAGGCGGAGATCGCCGCCGAGAATCCGAAGAAGGCCGAGAAACCTGACACTTGGATGAAGATAGGCAAGGCGTACATCGACGCCTACAACGGCCCTGCGGGACAGCTCTGGCTCGGAGCATCCCAGGCTGAGATTCAGCTGGTGGGAGGAAACATCCAGCCTGTTTCGGTCGAGACCGTGGAGCTCGGCGGAGCCCCTTGCCAGAAGCAGGTCTTCGCTGACAAGGAGCTCTACTTCAACCAGAACGGACAGCTCATCCTGATCAACGTCACCAAGCCGGTCTATGCCGACGCGCTCGAGAAGGCTCTCGCAGCATACGCGACGGCCGGGGAGCTTGACGCCGCAGGAAAGAAGACCAAGCCGATCGTGGCCGCGCTTGACGACATCTCCTCGAAGTACCTCGCCGAAGGAATGAACGCCTACACTCTCGGCGACTACAAGACTTCAAGCGAGAAGTTCGAGAACGCCGCCATAGCAGCCGCGACAGCCCCGTCCGACAAAATCGACACGACCGCGCTCTACAACGCCGGGTTCACGTCCTGGGCTTATGCGAACCAGCTCGCGAAGACCGACTCTCTCGCCGCAGCGGCTGAGTATCAGCGCGCCGCAGGATTTTTCGAGAAGTGTCTCGCCGCCGACTATTATTACGACGGAGGTGAGGTCTTCGCGAAGCTCCACGACATCTACAACAAGCTCGGAAACAAGGAGTCCGCGAAGGACATACTCGAGACCGGCTTCCAAAAGTTCCCTGACAGCCAGAGCATCCTCATATCCCTCATCAACTTCTACATCGAGAACAACGAGGCTCCGGACAAGCTCTTCACCCTCATCGACGCGGCGATCCAGAACGAGCCGAACAACGCCTCCCTCTATTATGTGAAAGGCAACATCTACAGGCAGCTCGGCGACCAGGACGCTGCGAAGGCGGAGTACTACAAGTGCGCCGAAATCAATCCGAACTATGAGTTCGGCTACATCGGGGCCGGCATAATGTTCTACGAGAACGCCGTCGCGCTTTCAGAGAAGGCCAACGAGGAGCAGGATGACAGGAAGTACGAGGCTCTCGTCTCACAGTTCGAGCAGTGCCTCAAGGATGCGATCGACCCGTTCGAGAAGGCGTACGCGGTTTCAAAGGATGCCAGCATAAAGAACAACGTGGCCCTCTACCTCAAGAACATCTACTACCGTTTCGTGACCCAGGGCCCGGAATACGAGGCGAACTACAAAAAGTACGACGAAATCGTCAAGAACGGCCAGCAGCAGTAGGCGGTTCAGCAGTCGATTCCGACGCTTTCTATGACGTCAAGGCACCGGTCCGGAACATCAATCCGAGACCGGTGCTTTTCTTTCCGCAACAGTGAAAATTATTTCACCGCGATGTTTCTGAACAAAAAAGATTATATTTGCAGCGACTTGGGGGATTTAATGTTCAGAGCTATGATTGGATTTAAATCACAGAAAGAGATTGTTTCCGGGAAGTATGCCGAAGCTGTCCGGAAAGCGGCTGTTTCCGGCCGTCCCCAGGATTATCGAAAAGATGCATCCCAAAGAAAGGAGCTGAAGACAACCAGTCATTCGATTAAGTGGAAATAGAAAACCACGGTTGCGATGAGACTGGAAATAAGGGACGCGGAGGACTTTACGGAAGTGAAGGACTTTGTCTGCGGGGTTGATGAATTGGATGCCAATAAGCATTTGTGGAAGAATTATTCCGATCATCATCTTGCTGTTTTTTATTTTGTCAGAGATTGTGACAGCGGCGGCATCGTTGCCGTATTCGCTCTTCAGAACGATTCCATTGTCCTTGATTCTGATGACAAGGAAGATATGAAGGCCGGTTATGTTTCAGCCCCTGATATTCTGTCGGATGATTTTTATGACGAGTTCTTCAGTTGCAGGGACTATCCTGCGGCTGAATTGGCGCTTCTTGCTGTAGATAAGCATTTTCAGGGGAATGGTGTAGGGCAGATTGTTGTAAATGCGATATT
>CAVIXF010000168.1:0-4939 GCA_963646585.1 Candidatus Gastranaerophilales bacterium HUM_1
ATCATACACACATCTCCACCGGAACAAAGACATATCCCTCAAGTCCCCCGCCGGCGAAAAGCAAAAGTAGCGATTTTATTAAAATACGGCAAATTTGAGCAACCGGACGAGGAGAAGGAGGGAAAAGTAAGCGTTCAAAAAATAATATGAGCGTCAAGGCCGAGCTGTCGCCGAATTTTCTTAATTTTGTCCGGCCTGTCGCGGGGGCGAAAGAGAAACGCGCCGTTCAGGAGATTCTGACGAAGGAACAAGGTTATGTACTATAAACTGATCGAGAAGAAAAGGGATGAATGGTTCGCGTCCGGAGACTGTCCGGCCGTGGAGTCTGTCCGCTATATGCAGGAGCGGGGGAAGATGCGCGACGCCCAGATTGAAGCCGTCAAGACCTATCTCTTCCTTCTGCTGAAATGCGGCGGCAGACCGCTGTGGGAGCTGTTCTCGTCCGGATTCTTCAACACTCTCGACCTTCAGGAGACGGAGCTGAGACAGCGCACGAGGGAATATATGCTCGCGCATCCCGCCGCGCAGGCGCTCTACGAATACTCGATCCTGCAGGACAGGAACGGCAGGCAGATTGCGCCGGAGCTTGAAAAGCAGCTGCGCGTTTCGCCCGAAAGCATCGACTGCGAGGGGGCGTTCCGCAGGATTTTCTATGACGTCAGCTACACGGACTACCTTTTCAGCCTCCCGATGGGCGCGGGAAAGACTTTTCTGATGGCCGCGTTCATCTACCTCAACCTGCATTTCGCCGTACTGAAGCCGGAAGACCCGACATTCGCGCACAATTTCATAGTCCTCGCGCCGTCCGGGCTGAAATCTTCAATCATCCCGAGCCTCAAGCACATAGAGGAGTTCGACCCGACCTGGGTCATACCGGAGCCGGCGGCCGGGCAGCTCAAGAAGATGATATGCTTCGAAGTCCTCGACGAATCGAAGAGCGGGCAGAAGAGCAATATGACCCGCAACCCCAACGCCCGGAAGATAAGTTCGCACCAGCCGTTCGAGGATCTTATGGGCCTGGTCGCGGTGACGAACGCCGAGAAAGTCATACTCGACAGAATCGGCGAAGACGATGAAGGCCTGGTGTTCGACAGCCGGGAACTGGCGGAAATCAGGCAGGCGAACGAGCTGCGGGCGATAATCGGCCGCATCCCCGGTCTCGCCGTCATCATCGACGAAGTACACCACGCCGCGGACAGCGAGATAAAGCTGAGGCAGGTGGTCACGGAATGGGGCAAGTCCGACAACTTCCACTCGATTCTCGGATTCTCTGGCACCCCCTACCTTGACAAGGCGGAGGATGTCGAACTGGCCGATGGGCTTTCGATAAAGAACTCCGAACTGGCGAACGTCGTCTTCCACTATCCACTTGTCGCCGGAGTCGGGAATTTCCTGAAGCGTCCGACAATCAATTACACCGACAACGCGCAGGAGGAGATCATACGGAGCGGAGTCGGAGAGTTCCTGAAGAGATACGGGGACACCGTCTATCCGGACGGGACCTGCGCGAAACTCGCGATATACTGCGGGAAAATCGAAAATCTCGAAGAAACCGTCCATCCTCTTGTCGCACAGATTCTTTCATCCGCAGGAATGAATCCTGGGGAATGCATTCTGAAATACCACGGCGGCAACAGGGAATACCCCTCGCCGGAAGGGGCCGAAACCGAGTTCACCCTGCTTGACAGTCCGTCGTCCAGGATACGGGTGATACTGCTCGTCCAGATCGGGAAAGAAGGCTGGGACTGCAGGAGCCTCACGGGGGTGATTCTTCCGCAGAAAGGGGTCTGCCCGACGATTATGGTGCTCCAGACAAGCTGCCGCTGCCTCCGGGAAGTCAGCCGGGGGAACGACGAGACGGCGATAATCTGGCTGAACAAGTTCAACGCCGACATACTCAACAAGCAGCTCGAACAGCAGCAGAACATCTCTCTGGAGGAGTTCAGGAAGGCGGCCGCCGCCAATATGCGGACTGTCCGCAGATTTTCCAGAATGGAGACGCTGAACGTCCCTCCGGTCGAGTTCTATCAGCTGAAGATAAGCTACGGAAGCGTCCCGTCCGAGGAGAAGTTTGACATAGAGGCGAACCTCGCCCCCGACAGAATCATAGTGACGAAGGGGGATGCCCTCATCCACAGTCAGGACATAAGAGGGCGGAAGCTCGGGACATATACGGCGGACACGACAGGCGCGGAGCTGACGACTTTCAACGGTGACGACACGCTTACCGGATTCTCGATCGGATGTTACGCGAAACGCGGCGGCAAGGTCTGGGAATATCTCGGGCGGTATGTCCCCGACTTCGTTATGTTCAACAGGGACTACAGCGGGCGGATCGGGAAGATTGCCATCATAGAGACCAAGGGCGAGGGGTTCGCGGACAAGTTCTCTCTGCGGAGGAAGTTTATGGACGAAGTTTTCATTCCGGAGAACAACAGGATGTTCGGCTTCGAGAAGTTCCGCTTCCTCTACATCGAGGACACTATGCCGGCGGCGGCAAGGGAGATGAAACTCAACCGCACAATCACAGAATTCTTTGAAAATCAGAATAAAGCATAGATAGGAATACTTGAGAAACTTAAATAGAGCATAGGAATATGGCTGTAGAATATATACCTTATTTTCCGGAACCGATTGAGGGGCAGGCGATTCTCGACAATTTCGCGAGGACGCGGAGGGCGTTGAAATATCGCGGGGCGAACGAAGTCTTCACGCACATAAAAAGAGGTATGCCTCTGTACGAGACCCGGGTCACGGAAACCGTGGGGGCGAATCCGGACGAAAACCTCATCATCCGGGGCGAATGCCTTTCGGCCTGCGCCATTCTCAAGAGCCTGGGGAAGACCGTCGACCTCGTCTACATCGACCCCCCGTTCGCGTCGGGCGCGGACTATGCGAAGAAAATCTACATCCGCAGGAATCCCAAAGTCGCGGAGGCGATACGACAGGCGGAAAGCGAACTTGACAACAGCGAGCTGAAGACTTTCGAGGAGACGATGTACGGGGACATCTGGGACAAGGAGCGCTACCTGAACTGGATGTACGAGAATCTCTGCGCCATAAAAGCGGTGATGAGCGACAACGCCAGCATCTATGTGCATCTGGACTGGCACATCGGGCACTATGTCAAGATTCTGATGGACGAGATTTTCGGGGAGGAGAATTTCCGGAATGAGATTATCTGGAAGCGGTCGACGGCACATAATGACAGTTCTGGATTTGCCAATCTTCACGACACGATATTTTATTATGCAAAGAGTTCAAATCCGATATTCGAGACACCGTTAGTTCCATACAGCCAAGACTACATCGACAGATACTATAACAAGACTGATGAAGACGGAAGGAAATATCTTGATAGAGATTTATCTGCGAAAGGACTGAAAGGATCCGGATATTCCTATAACTGGAAAGGTAAAGACGGATATTGGCGTTGCCCTGTCACAACGATGGAAAGACTTGAGAGGGAGAACAGAATATATTATACAAGCAACGGGACACCACGATACAAACAATATTTGGACGAAATGGAAGGTGTTCCGGCGCAAGATATATGGACTGACATCTTCGCGGTGAACTCCCAGGCCGACGAAAGGGTCGATTACGCGACGCAGAAGCCCGAGGCTCTGCTGGAGAGGATAATCAGGGCGAGCAGCGACGAGGGGATGACCGTGGCGGACTTCTTCGGAGGGAGCGGCGTGACTGCGGCCGTGGCGGCCAGGCTCGGGCGGAAGTTCATCCACTGCGACATCAACATAAACAGCATCCAGACGGCACGGGACCGGCTCAAAAGCGCCGGCGCGGAATTCGAGATGCGAGAGGTCAGGGACGGCGTGTCGCTCTACCGCAACCCGGCGCAGACTATGGAGAAGCTTATGTCGCTCATCCCGGGGCTCGGGCGGGACAGCAGCCTGTCATCCGTCTGGGCGGGCAGCATCAACGATCCGCAGACCGGGCACATCCCGGTGCATCTTCCGGATCTGCTTGACAGCTCCTCCAGGATGCTGACGCTTCCGGATGTCGCCGCCATTGTCCGCGAGGCTCTTCCCGACCTGCCTGAAGACACAAAGAAAGTCGTCGTCTATTACATCGACATCGACGGACGCGACGAAATTGACAAATTCATCCGGGAAGCGAACAGCACGCTGATAGAGGTGGAGCTGCGCGACCTCAAGACCGTTCTGGACGAGGTCGTGGCCGACGATTCGGCAAGATGGAATGTCGCCCGGGCTGCGGACGGGCTTCTGAATGTCTGGAAAGTCACCGTCGAGACGTTCCACAGCGACCGCATCCGGAGAAAAATCGACGAGATCAACGGGAAGGCGAGGCAGCAGCACCTGATCCGGCTGTCAAAAGGCAGGACGGAGGAGTTCGTCCCTCTCGTCATAAGCGGCGACGGGCTTGAAGCCGTCGAGATGCTGAGCCTCGACTGCGTTTCCTCCGGAAAGGACGACATCTGGCACAGCAGCGAGGAAATCAAGATCGACAAGTCGGGCTACATCATTCTCAACGGGAAAAAGACGGACAGATTCTGGGACGGCACAATCAGCAGCGAAGAAAAGCCGCTCCGCCTGAAAATCCGCAACATCTGCGGCGACGAATCCGTCTTTGTACTTTAGTGACCCGAGCCGGGAGAATCCGAACGGCTACAGCTGCATCTGGGAAATCACATTCAAGCTCATCCCCGCCGACTAATCTTGCCGACCGGACGGTCGTTTCTCCGGAGTGTCCAGGAAAGTTACTGAACCTCCTCCAGCCGGTGGAGTTCGCAGCCCCGAATCTGGGCGACAATCAGGTGCAGGGTCGTGTTTCCGCAGAGGGCGCGGACCTTCTCTCCCGCGCCGTAGCCCCGGATCTGCTCAGTAGCCTCGTCCCACTGCTTCTGCGCCGCCTCTTCGGTCGCGTCGGTCTTGAGGTACTTCAGCTCGACGATGTAGCT
>CAVIXF010000169.1:0-4922 GCA_963646585.1 Candidatus Gastranaerophilales bacterium HUM_1
CCTGCTCAACGCCCATACGCATAAGCACATAGTAGCGGGAGTTGGAGTCGGCGATGGAATAGACGCACTGCGGGTTGGAGTACAGGGCCTTCACGAAGCCCGGGCAGTCGCGCTGGGTCACTCCGGAAACCGAGCCGTAGACCGTCCCGTCCGGGGCGTAGCCCTCGATGACCTTGCCCACGATGGAGAGAATCTTGCCGCTGAAGACGTTCGGACGGTTCTTGATGAAGTTGAAGAGCCAGACCTTCGTCATCTTTCCGTATATGGTCTTGAGATATTTCTCCGTGATAGGTATCCATTTCGGTTCCGCCGTCGACCCCGAAGTCGTCGCGTAGAGGACCGGCTTCCCCGGGAAGAGGACGTCCGCCTCGCCGTGCTTGTGCCTCTCGACATAAGGACGGAAATCCTCGTAGTCGTTGGCCTTCACGTTCTTCTGCCACAGGGAGAAGAGTTCGTCGTCGGTCTTCGCCTCAAGAATGTCGGCGAAATGGTGCTCCTTTCCGTAAACGGTGTCCTTAGCGTATCTGAGGATTCCCCTGAGGGTGTTCGCGCCTGTCTTGCGCGGGTTTTTGGTCGCTTTCTTGAGGGCGAGATACTGGATTCCTCCGGCCGTGCCGAGGAGAAAGTTCGCCACAAGTTTGTCTTTTGTGCTCATATCCTTATTCTTATATATATCCGCAAAGTTATAATTTTTCCGGGCATATCCCAAAACCGCCCTCCCGCGCACGCCGGGCGCATCCGGCCGCACGGAAATGCCTGCTGGCGCATCCGGCCCGGCTGAAGCCGCGACACCGGCCGCGCCTGAATCGCCGCGAAGACCTGTCCGCCAGACCCGGCGCTCAAGCCCCGGCTACCAGGCCCCGAGGGTGTCGTCCTCCGGAGTGAACGAACGCTTCAGCCCCGCGGACCACTTGAACTTGTAGATGTTCCAGTTGCGGTACTCCCCCTCCATAATCAACGGGCCGTCGAAACTGGCTATCGCCGTGTAGTAGGTGTGCCCGTCCTCGAAAAGGGTGGAGCTCGTCCCGTCCCCGACTCCGTCGTTGTTGTGGGCGTACATCCCGTAGAGGATGGTCCCCTTGCCGCTCTCCCTCAGCTCGGTGAAACGCTGCGCGAAATACCTCCCCGGAGCGGCGGCCTTGAGCTCGTTTCGCAGGGTGAGGCTGTCCATCGTCTCCCCCAGCCACGGAATCAGGAACGTGAGCTGCCCGTCCTTGTCGGTCGGATAGACATAGTCCCAGGTGTCGCTCACGCGGTAGTTGAAATGAACCTTTATCTTGCTCGTCGCGTCGGTGCGCACCGTCTCCAGCACCAGGTCCCCCGCGGGGGCGTTCGTCTTCGGGTCGACGACGAAACCGTAGATCCAGTAGTCGGTGTCGGCCTCCAGACCCGTGAAGAAATAGTCCAGGTCCCCGTACTGCAGGCTGTGGCTCGAAAAGTCGGCCACGTGCTTCTCGCCGTTGTAGAGCAGCTCGTAGCGCCAGTTGATGTACTCCTTGTAGGCGTAGTCCAGGGAAAGAGTCATAAACTGGCTGCTGATCGCCGTCGGGTCCGTGCCCTCGCGCACCTTTTCGGCGGCGACGTAATAGTACGCGTCCTTGCTCGTGTGGAACTCGACCTCCGCGAATCCGCAGCTCTTCTGCACGACCTTCATCGAGAGAGTCACCTTCTTCGTGGAGTATTTCGCCTCCGTCTTGCAGGCGGCCGCCATAAGTGAGACCGCGAGAATCAGCGGAACAGCCCTGAAAGCCGCCACAACCGGCCGGACAGCCCCGAATGACACCCGAGCCGCCCGAGCCGTTCTGAAAGCCGTTCTGAAACAGCCACCGATACGGCTGATGAAATCACTTACCATCGTCATTCCCCCTCGTCCTTAAGCCAGGTCCTCACGGAGTAGATGAAGCGCAGAGCCGTCTTCATATGCGATCCGTAATGCCCGAAATTATACTGTATGTTCCCGTCCTTCCACTTGCTCTTCGCCTTCGAGGCGTTCACGAAAGGAACGACATCGTCGTCCATCGAGTGGAGCATATACACCGGAGCCTTCGGAGTCCAGTCGTAGGCGACAATCGAGTTCTCGCTCATCTTCTTGTAGAGTTCCGAGACTATGTCGCTCGACGGATCCATCCCCTTCTCCGTGAGCAGGTCGCTGGTCTTCGTCGTCCCGATGATGGTGCGGAGCTGCGCCACGGTGTATTTCTTTGAGTTGATCCATTCGTCCATCTTGTCATAGATCCACGGCTGGAGCATCTCCCGCATATCGATGTCAAGCCCCGTCCCCTTGACCATACCCTGAATGACCAGCGGGACCGCGCAGGGGATGTTCACCTTGTCCGAAGTCACGAAACTGTTGTATGTCGCCCTCACGTCGTAGGGTCCTCCACCCGCGAAAACCTGCTTTACCTTCGGAGTCTTGCCGTACACCGCCTCCCAATAATAGCTGTAGTAGTCCTCCATCATCCACTGCGTCGCCATAGTCACCGCCCCGCCCTGGGAATATCCCATCAGGTATATGTCCTCATATTCAGGAACATAGTCGGTGTTCTTGAGATAACGCTCGGCGGCTATGTACATCATACAGACATCGTATGCGGTCTGTTCGAGGACGAGGTAGGGATGAATCCGCCCCGAATCGACCCCGTAACCCTGATAATCCGGGAATATCATCGCGTAGCCCATATCGCAGAGAACCCCTTCGAGAGGGAAGGCGTTCGACGGGGCCTCGGCGTTCGAGCCTATGGTGTAGTGGCTTACGAGTATATATCTCTTCGGCTTCCGCCCCTTCGGAAGAAGAATCTTCCCCGACAGGGTCAGCTCCGTCCCGTCCGAGATGCTGTAGGATTTGTAAGTCCCCGAAATCTCGATGACTTTCCCCTTATGGTTATATTCAAACAGGTCAGCCACTATGGCCGCGCCGGTGGTCGAGGTCGTCTTCGTCCCCGCCTCCTCTTCGTCCTGCGGGATTATGCAGTTCTCCGGAACGCCGTCCGCGAGGTCGGTTACCTTCGCCGACGTCACGGTGAACGCGGTCTCGTCCGCGCCATCCAGGGAGAGAGAGCCGAAGTCCACGAAGTCGTAGCTTCCCCGGCTGCAAGAAACGGAAACCGCCGCAGCCGCCCCCGCAAACAGGATAAATTTATATATATTTTTCATCTTCAAACTTTTACGAAACAACATCGGACTTCACAGGGTCGCGGCTGGCGGAGTCTGAAACGCGCATCCGCCGCAGTCGCCGCCGTCAGAACCGGAAGCCGGCCCCGACGGAGATTATCCGGGAGTTCAGCATAAATACCGTGGTCTTCACGCTCTTGAACGAGGTCAGCCCGCCGCATTCCGCGAAGACGCACCACCTGTCCCAGTCGACCGTCATCCCGATCAGCGCGATGTCGAAGGCCAGTCCGCAGAGGGTGTGCCGGCCGAACGCGTCCGTCTCCGAGCCGCCGTTTATGCCGAGCCCCGCCCCGAGCGAGGTGTAGAGGCTGACATATTCCGAGTCAAACCAGGTGAAACGCAGCATCGGCATCATAGTGAGGTTCCAGAAGTCGGCGTTCTTCTCCCGTCCGACCTCGTTCCCGAGCCCGTCGCGGGTCACGTTGTCCCAGAGGCAGCCGGAGATGTCCGCCTGGAATCCGAGCCCGAACCAGTGGTTCACCCGCCACTGATACTCGACGAACCAGTGCTGCGTGTAGCGGTAGCGCTCCTTGTATTCCTTTGTGTAGCTCTCTGGCATATTCCGAATGATGTATGGCGATTTCTGCCAGATGAGCTTCTCGAACATCTGGTCGCCCCACCCGAGCCGCAGCTCGTGCCGCAGGGAATCACGATGCTGACGGCTCTCCGCCTCCGCAGGCGGAGCCGCGAAGAACAGGACAGCCGTCAGCGCAATCAAAATCTCACTTCCGAAGCTCCGCGCTTTCTTAGCATTCATTTTCACTTGATTCATCATCTTTCCCCAAGGGCGGTCTCCCCGGCGATCCGGCGTCCGGACACCGGCCAGCCCCCCTCCATTTTCCAAGCCGCAAAGTTAGAAAAATTCTCAATTTTTCAGGCAGCCGGCGGGGACTACATAGACATTGTCTTCCGTCCTGAGGTAGGCGTATTCCCCGGTCGCGGTCAGAACCATCTTGAACGACGGGGATTTCATACGGGACGTGTCTATCTGAGACTCCAGCGCCGCAAGGGTCTCCGCCCCCTCGTTTATCAGCGACTCCCCGCCAAGTTTTATCTCCACCAGTCCGTACTTTCCGTTGCGGAGATGGATCACCGCGTCGCACTCCAGCCCGTTCTTGTCTCTGTAGTGATAGAGCTTTCCGCCGAGAGCCTCGGCGAACACGCGCAAATCCCTTATGCACATCGCCTCGAAGAAGAACCCCATCGTGTTGAGGTCGTCCATAAGGTCGTCCGGGCCCAGCCCCAGAGCGGCGACGGCGATTGAGGGGTCGACGAAATAGCGGGTGTCGGCTGTGCGGATTGCTGTCTTCGAGCGCAGGTTCGGATTCCAGGCCGGAAGATCCTCTATGACGAAAATCTTCCGCAACGCGTCAAGATAGGAGCTTATGGTGTTGTCGTCAAGCGTCGCCGAGTCATTGTTCTTCAGATCCTCCCGCAGCGTCGCTATAGAAGCCTGCGTCCCCTGATGCCTCGCATAGGACCGCATCAGCCTCGCCGCCCTCTCGGAAGTCCTCTTCACGCCGTCGACTTTCGTTATGTCCTCTTTCGTGACGGCGTCGTAATAGTCGAAAGCCTGCTCCAGCGCGGCCTCCCTCGGAAGGTCGACGGCCATCGGCCACCCGCCACGGCAGATGAGGAAGGCGATGTCCTTCAGTTTCAGTTCATTCCCGGCAAGTATCTTTTTCTGCGACGCGAACAGTTCTCCGAGACTGACCGAGCCGTTGGACTCCCCAGACTCAAACAGCGACATC
>CAVIXF010000170.1:0-4887 GCA_963646585.1 Candidatus Gastranaerophilales bacterium HUM_1
GCGCCTTGCATCCACCCCCTTTCTTCGACTTCTGACTCGGAGGATATATAAAAAGTCCCCGGCGGGTTTCCGTCGGGGACTTTTTTTTGTTGTGCCTTTCAGAACTGGTTTTCAGTCGGCTTGAGCCGGGGTCAGTCCGCCTGCCGGGCAGTCGGGGTCAGCTTGACTGTGGCGAGCAGGGTGAGGGTGACGAGCATCGTGAGGGTCTCGGAGGCCGGGATGGCGAGCCACGCGCCTTCAATCCCCCAGAAATGCGAGAGCGTGAACATACAGGCGAGCATCAGGACGATGCCCCGCAGAAGCGAGATGACAATCGCCGGAGCGACCTTCTCAACGCTCTGGAAATAGCTCATCACCACGATGTTGATTGCCATCGGCACGAAGCCGATGCTGGAGAGCCTCAGCCCCTCGATGGCGAGCGGGTTTGCCGGGTCGGCGGGGTTGATGAAGAGATAGACCACCGCAGGGGCGAGCAGCGTGCTGCACAGAACGATCAGCAGCGCATAGCATACTCCCGTCGTAATCGCCACGCGGAAGGCCTTGCGTACGCGAAGGAAGTCGCCCGTTCCGTAATTGTAGCTCTGCACCGGCTGCGCGGCCATTGCCACGGCGTCATAGACCATAAACAGAATCGGCATAAGGTAGCAGACCACGCTGAACGCAGCCACGGCGGTGTCTCCCCCGAGACGCACGAAGATGTTGTTCCCGACGATGATCATCAGGGCCACGGCGAACTGGGCGAACATCGTGGAGAAGCCGAGCTTGCACATATAGCCGCAGTTGCGCAGAGTGTGCATCCACGCACGCAGAGTGCTGACCTTGAATGAGCCGAAGCGCACCTCGTGCCTGCGGTTGAACAGGTAGGAAACGAGGAACACCCCGGAGACCACCATTGAGATTCCCGTGGCGAGAGCCGCGCCGTGCAGCCCCCAGCCGAAAGGGAAGATGAAAAGGTAGTCGAGAAGGATGTTCAGCAGAGCGCCGATTATGCTTCCCGTCATCGCGTATTTCGGGCTTCCGTCAAGGCGGATGAAGAATGACGAACTGAGTATCAATCCGTTGACGGACATAAACGGCGCGAAGGTCAGCAGATAGTCCCGGGCGTATGGCAGCATCGTGTCAGAGCAGCCGAACAGCCTCAGCACCGGTTCAGGCCATATCAGAAGCACTGCGCTGAGGAGGATTAGTATCACCGCCGAAGCGCCGACGGACTGCGTTGTGACGATGCGGGCCGTGCGCTCGTTCCCTTTTGAAAGGTGTATGGACGCGACCACCGAGCCGCCCATCCCGAGCATCAGCGCGATGCCGCCGGAGATGGTGAAGAGCGGGGCCGCGATGTTCACGGCCGCAAGGGCGAGCGACCCGATTCCGCGCCCCACGAAGATGCCGTCGGTGACATTCAGAACCATCGAGAACACCATTCCGAACAATGTCGGATAGAAAAGTCTGTTGAACAGCATTCGGACGTTGTCCTTCCCGAAATCGATGTTGTCTTTCAACTGTTTCATACTCGCTTTCAGTTTTTCGTTAAATCTTTGATATGCAACAAAATAATAATCCCGCCTCTGACCGTCCGTCAAAGGGGCGGCAAAGGTAGGACTTTAATCTGAAACACGCAAACTTAATCTCCCTCACCATTCAGCACCGCCTCCTTATTCGCAAAGTCGAACGGAAAAATGTGCTGTTTTACGAAAAGTCGTCCTTAAAAGTGTGGAATTTCACAAAAAGTCGAACTAAAAATGTAAAACACTGTTTCCTAATCGGTGTTTTCGTGGCATTTTGAGCGGTGTTTTCGTGCTAATATCCAAGTTCGGCGAGGATGCGGTCGAGGTGGGCGTAGCGGTCGAGGGTGAAGAGGATGTAGCGGATGTCGACGCAGACGCACTTGTTGTAGCCCTCCGTGTAGGAGACGTCGCTGGCGAGAGACTCCTTGTTGCCGTCGAAGGCGAGGCCTATCAGTTCGCCCCGGGCGTTGAGGACCGGAGAACCTGAGTTGCCGCCGGTTATGTCGCAGTCATTTATGAAGTTGACAGGGAAGTTGCCGAAGTCGCCGCTTTCAAGAAGCCTCTTCCAGTCATCTTTGAGACAGAAGTCGTGGACGGACGGGTCGTTCTTTTCAAGAACGCCGGCGATGGTGCTCCGCCAGTCGCAGCGGACGGCGTCGCGAGGGCGCAGGTCTCCCACCGTGCCGTAGGTCAGTCGCATCGTCGAGTTCGCGTCCGGGTAAACCGGCTCGTCCTTGTCGAGGCGCATCTCATAGAGGGCGCGGGTGTATTCCCTGTCGAGGCGGCTGATTCCCGGCTGACCCTCAAGCGCCTTGATGCGCTCGTTGAACACCGTGATTTTAACGTCCTGAAGGAAGCGGAACAGCGGGTCGTCACCATAGAGGCTCTGCTCCGGGCTGCCACACGCCCCAGCCTCGGAGACTGCGTCCCCGGCGCCGCCGCTATGTTTCCTTCCGTTCCCGTGACACCCGATGACTCCTGCGGAAGCGGACGGCAGCCCCTTCGTCAGGCGGCTCCCGTTCCAGACTGAATCCGTCAGCGCGCGGTAGTCAACCGCCCCCGTGGAACCGTCCGTAAAATGTTCCACGAGTTCTTTCTGAAACTCCGACCAATATTCCCGGCCGACATTGCGCAGGAACATCTCCGCAGAATAGGCGAAAAGCTCCTTCTCCACCCTGAGGTCGATTTCCTTATAGACCGGAATCACCGACTTCACCCCGTTGCGCGAGTTCTTCAGCCGCGCCGTGATCAGCGACATCCGGCATCCCCTCACCAAAGTCTCCCGGAACCAGCAGCGGTTGCGCTCCACATCCTCAACGGCCTTGTACTTCGCTGACAATTCCGAGAGCAGTGAACCCCACTTCGCCGTCCGCTCCGGAGAAGTTGCAATCCACTCCGAAAGCTCCGCCTCCTGCGTCCGTTTGTCTGAAAGTACGTCGAACCTGTCGTAGCACTGCACCTCCCCCTCGTAAAGCTCCTGCACATTGCTCAGGGAGAAGTACCAGTTCGAATACTTCAGCCGCACCTCCGGATCGGCGTCCATCCACCTGCGGGCGATCTCCATCTGCCCTCCCCGCACCTCGTTCGACACCGGCAGCGTCACATCCTTCTGCTCCGCCAGCTTGAAAGAGCTTGACCAGCGGTCGGTGCGCCCCGGAAAGCCTATCACCATATTGAAGTCTCCCGGCCTATATCCCTTCGTCGAAATCTTCAGCTTCCGCTCCGGCTTCAGAGGCACGTTCTTCTCGGAATACGCCGCAGGTTTCCCGTCGGCTCCGGCATAGACCCGATACATCGCGAAATCGCATTTGTGCTGAGGCCATTCCCAGTTGTCCGTGTCCCCTCCGAACGCCGCTATCGAAACAGGAGGCGCGACCACAAGCCGGATGTCACTGTAAACCAGATATAAAGAAAGATAGTATTTTTCTCCGGCCCACATCGAAGCGAGACTGGCCTCATATTCCGGATAATTCTTATTGTATTTTTTCTCTATTTCCCAGCATATCTTTCTCATCCCGAAAGCCTTGCCTTCCGAACGCCATTCCGCCTCCAGCGCCTCGACCTCTTCCGTGACGTCGAGAACCTTCTTCAGAAAAAACACTTTCTTTCCGGGGATATGTCTCTCATCCTCGCTCCTCATCGCCCAGAATCCGTCTTCAAGATAATTCTTCTGCGAAGTGCTTATCCCGTGAATGTCGGCGTAGGCGCAGTGGTGGTTGGTGATCAGCAGCCCTTCGTCCGAGATTATGCTCCCGGTGCAGGCGAAATCCAGGGCCACGACGGCGTCGCTCAGAGTCGTCCCCTCCGCGTCCGCATCGTAAATCTCCCGCGCCCCCATCTTCAGCCCCCTGGCCTTCATATTCTTCTCCAATGCCCTGTCAATCGCATTTATCATCCACATCCCCTCGTCCGCCGATGCCGACAGCAGCGAGGAAATCATAACCGCAAAAACTAAAACTATCTTTTTCATTGTTATCCGTTTTACTTATTTGATGCCTCTTTCTCTTGAATCAGTTTCATCATCTTATCAAAATCGCTCTCCAGTGCAGCCATTTCACGCTGACGATATAGGAGAAATTCTTTTTCGGCTTTCTCCATAGCCTGTTTGTGCGAGATGTTTCCTTTTCCCTCCAATAGTTTTCGTTTCAATGAGATAATCTGATTGTCAAGTGCTGCAATCCAATCAGCCATTCGCATTTCCTGCATTTCCAGAGCTTGAAACTCCGCATAATCCAAGAATTGGGAAACCAATAAGTTTAAGCGTTTCAGTTCATTCTCTGTCAAATAGTTCTTTGCTATCTTGACATCCTCCCTTGTAATATAGTTTCCTTTGAAATTTGTCATTCCGACAAGCGGCTTGTCACTGTCAACCCGTTCGTAAATCACCTCGGCAGCCGTATGCTCATGCACGGCGTAGTGAAGCTTGTTCTGAACTGTGGTAAAAAAATCTCTTGTCGTGTCACACTGCGGGTCGTAATCAACGGATGTGGCATAAATATCCGTAACTTGCTGATAGAAATTGCGCTCCGAAGACCTGATATCTCGTATGCGTTGGAGAAGTTCTCTGAAATATCTGTTGCCTCCTTTTTTCAAACGTTCATCATCCAATGTAAACCCTTTTTGGATATACTCGTGAAGTTTTTGGGTCGCCCACCGCCTGAACCTTGTGGCGACTTGAGACTGAACACGATAGCCAAGCGCGATGATGACATCCAAGTTATAGTGGTCGATGTTGCGCCTTACTTGTCTTGTTCCTTCTTGGCGAACCAGTAAGAATTTCTTACAAGTTCGTTCCAAATCTAACTCATTGTCAGTATAAATGTTCGCAATATGCATTGTTATGTTTTCTCGCGATGTGTCGTATATCTCCGCGAGTTGAGCT
>CAVIXF010000171.1:0-4869 GCA_963646585.1 Candidatus Gastranaerophilales bacterium HUM_1
ATTGCGCCTATCTATCCTCTCTACCTGAGGGATGAGAACGGCAATGTGATGGTTGACGGCAACGGCTTCCGTATGATGGACTACGGTGACGGGATGAACGCCGGGCTCACACGTGCATTTATGCCAAACGGAAACCCTCTCTTCGCGAATAAGACGAACACCAGGAACTCCGCAGGGAACTCCGCCACGGCGGCGGGTGCTATGGATGTCACATTCCTGAAATATTTCAAGTTCACCGGCAACGGCTCCTACTCTTTGGACGAGACCCGTGGGACTGTCGTGCAGAATCCGTACTACGGCCAGTTCGCGAGTGCGAACGGTACCGTCAGCAAATCACATTCGCGGACGACTGAATTCAACACCCAGCAGATGCTGAACTACACTCAGTCGTTCGGAAAGAACAATGTCAATGTTATGCTCGGACACGAGTACTACAACACCAAGTACTACTATCTCTCGGCATCGAAGCAGAATATGTTCTCACAGGACAACAAGGAACTTGCGGGAGCCGTCGTGGACAATCAGAGCGCCTACTCTTATGTAAGCGAGTACAACAACGAGGGATTCCTCCTGCGCGGGCTGTACGACTATGACAACCGCATTTTTGCGAACGCCGTATATCGCCGCGACGCATCTTCAAGATTCAATCCGAAATATCGCTGGGGCAACTTCTGGGCAGTCGGGGCCGCCTGGGTCATCAGCAAGGAATCGTGGTTCAAGGCGAAGTGGGTGGATTTTCTCAAACTCAAGATTTCCTATGGAACACAGGGCAACGACAACATCAGCAGCTATCTCTACACAGACAGCTACGACATCGTTCCGTCTGCCGGCAAGATTGGCGTGTCTTTCTACGGCAAAGGTACGGAGGACATCACCTGGGAGACCAACGGTAACTTCAATGTAGGGACAGAGTTCACCCTGTTCAACGGCATCCTTGACGGTTCCGTAGAATACTTCCACAGAAAGACCACGGATATGCTGTTCGAGTTCAATGTCGCTCCGTCGCTCGGGTACACATACTACTACGACAACATCGGCGATATGAAGAACTACGGTGTCGAACTTGCTTTGACAGGCAATATCATTCGGAAGAAGGACATCAACTGGTCTGTCGATGTCAACGCGACAAAGGTCAAGAACAGAATCACATATCTGCACGATGACGTGAAGACTCTGACGGTGGACGGATACGGCGGATACAATGACGGGACTTACTTCTACGGCGAGGGGCTTCCTCTCTACACGAGATATCTCAAGAGCTATGCCGGTGTTGATTCCGAGACCGGAGAGTCGCTGTGGTACAAGAATGTAAAGGACGAAAACGGTAATATCACCGGAAAAGAAACCACTAAACAGTACTCGGAGGCCGATTACTACCTCTGCGGCAGCTCCATCCCGAAGTGGTACGGCGGTTTCGGCACTTCACTCTACTGTTTCGGCTTCGACTTCTCCATAAATTTCTCATATCAGATCGGCGGGAAGGCGTATGACAGCGGTTATCAGGCGTCAATGGCCTCGCCTACGCAGGGCAATACCGGCACGAATTATCATATCGACATACTCAAGTCCTGGTCAAAGGACAATACCGGTTCCAACATCCCCCGTTTCCAGTATGCCGACACATATTCAGCCGGGACTTCTGACCGTTTTCTCATCGACGCAAGCTACCTGAACATCGAGAACATCAATGCCGGATACACGTTCCCGTCCAAATGGACTGAAAAAATCAAGATACAGTCACTCCGTCTCTACCTTGCCGTCGAGAATGTCTGGTATTGGTCAAGACGTCAGGGATTTGACCCGCGCTACTCTTTCAAGGGTTCGACCAATTACTCCACCTACCTTCCTGTGAGGACAATCTCCGGAGGTGTCACCATTAAGTTTTAATCAAGGAGGAGAACAGGAATATGAAAAATACAGTTAAAATATTATTGTTTAGTTCTGCGATACTTCTCGCCTCATCCTGCATAAAGGAGACATTCCCGACCAGTATGGCTACGTCCGAGCAGATCGGAAAGTCGTCTTCAGCTCTTGAGGCTCTGGTCAACGCCATCTCCGCCCAGATGTGCGCCCCCTATCCTGTTTACGGAGAACAATATGTCGAGTTCGATATGGGATATCCGGGGATGATGATAATCACCGACACAGCCTCCGGAGATATCGTGGATTCCGGAGAAACGGGTTATGACTGGTACTCCTACTGGTCTTCGCCGCAGTACAGTCTCGGTCCGAACTCACCCACATCTTATGTCCCTTGGCGCACATACTATATGCTCATAAAGTCCGCCAACGATGTCATCGGAGCGGTTGACCCCGCGTCAGCCAATGAGACGCAGAAGCACTATCTTGCATATGCGTACTGCTACAGGGCGCTGTTCTACCTGAACCTCGTCCGTATGTACGAGTACAAGGCTCCGACCGACCCGGGGGTTTCCGGAACTTATGCTCCCGAGAGTGACATCAAGGGTCTCACAGTTCCTCTTGTCACGGACAAGACCAGGACTGACGAGGCCAAGAGCAACCAGCGCGCCTCAGTTGAAAAAGCTTATGAACTGATTTTCGCAGACCTTGACGCAGCGGAGAAATATCTGGCAGGCACAAGCAGTTCCTGCAGCCTGTTCCCGAGCTACGCCGTAGCCTGCGGTCTCAAAGCGAGAGCCTATCTTGAGCGGGGTTCGGCAGGCGTAGATGGGGCTTTTGCCAAGGCGGCGGAATATGCGGACAAGGCCCTTGCGGCATTCGGCGGCACTCCGCTTACTCAGGCTCAATGGGAGGATCCGCAGAACGGGTTCAACAACGCGGCCGCCAATGCCACGTCCTGGATGTGGTACATCGGGTATGACGCCGAGAATATGGGGAATCTCTGTACATTCGTGGCTCATATGAGTAACGAAAACACCTGGACGGCGTATGGCTGGAATGTGGGTCGAGGAATCCCGCGTTCCCTGTATGAGAGCATTCCGGACACTGATTTCCGCAAACATTCCTGGATTGACCCCAATGGCGATGCTTATTACAAGTATCAGTTCGCCAGAAAAAGAGGTGATAAAAAAGAGGATCCTTACACTGGCTCCAAGGCATTAGGAGGCGGGAACTATGCGTACTGCAGCATAAAGTTCCGTCCGGCTTCCGGCGACTGCAATGTCTACAAAACAGGCGGCGCCACACAGATTCCTCTTATGAGAATGGAGGAGATGATGCTCATCAAGGCTGAAGCCCTTGCTATGTCAGGCGACCTTGCCGGCGGGAAAGGCGTGTTGAACTCTCTCGTGACGACAAGAAACAAGGAGTACAGTTGCAGTGAGATCGCGAGCGCATCGCTCTTCCAGGACGAAGTCTACAAGCAGAAGAGGATTGAGCTTTGGGGCGAGGGACTTATATACTTCGATGCGAAGCGTCTGTCCGCAGGCTTACGCAACGGCTATCCCGGCACCAATGCGCAGGGTGGCTACAAATACAACTGCGCCGGGGTGGCGCCTTGGTGGAACTTCGTCATCCCGCAGTCCGAACTTAACGGGAACCCGGTTCTGCAGGGCTACAATAACCCGGATCCGACCAAGACAGTTGAGGAATGGGTTGAAGAATAGTTTCCAATGAATTAATTCCAAGAGATAATATGAAAAGTATTCATAAAATATTGTCAGCTGCTGCTCTTGTCAGCCTCGTGGCGGTGTCCTGCAACAAGGAGCTGTCTTATGTGCCCGGGGAGGCGGAGCAGGATGGCTGTTATGGGGTATTCTTCCCCGAGCAGACGATTCCCTCTGAGTTTGACCCGTCAGAGGATTGCAAGATAACGCTCACTGCCGAACGTACAAACGATGCCGGAGCCATCGAGGTCCCTGTGAATCTTGAGCAGAGCGATGGAGATGTCTTCAAGGTCGGAAAGATTTCGTTCGAAGACGGTCAGACCGAGACTACATTTGACGTCACTTTCGACGATGCCGAAATCGGTAAAGAATATTCGTTCACACTCAGCGTCACCGACAGCAAATATGCGAAAGTCTATGGCACTCGGCCGACATACATCTCGGCTTCTTTGAGCCGCGTCAAATGGAATCCTGTAGCCGTGCTTCCATACTCGGAGGAAGGGACAGCCGGCGTCGCGAAGTGGAGAGACGATTTCGTCACCACTATTTACGGTGTCGACAATGTCGAATACGAAGTCGAGATTCAAGAGAACGCAAACACTCCGGGACTCTATCGTTTGAAGAATGTGTTTGAGGATGAATACCCGTACAACGAGGATGGCGACTGGGACGATTCTCAGGACTGGTGGATATTCATAAATGCCACGGATCCCGCTGCCGTGTACATCGAGACGCAGGAGACAGGATGTGACTGGGGCTATGGAAACTTCGTCATCGGAAGCGTGGCGGGCTACTACCTCGCAACAGGCAAGACCAAGCAGGAGATTGCGGCAAAGGGCTACTTCGGCACATTGTCCAATGGCATCATAAAGTTCCCGGTCGGCACTCTTCTTTTCGGTATGCCCAAATATCAAAACGGTGGATTATATTCAGCCAATAACAACGGAATGTTCCGTGTCACCCTTCCGGGAGGAAAGGATTCCGACCATAGTTTCTCGGTTTCAGCCGGCCTGAGCGAAAACGGGGAGACCCCTGTCGAGTTCAAGCTCGGCGAGGACATCAGCAGCATAAAGTATGCTGTGTTCGAGGGCTCGCTGAACAGCTCGGAGATCAAGGAAGCGGCCGGCTCAATTGCCCAGTCGACCGAGGCTTCTGTCGTCACCGAATCCGGCACCGTCAATATCACTTGCAAAGAGACAGGCGTTTACACCATTGTCTTCCTTGTGTATGACGGAGAGGAACTGATAGACTATGACGGAGAGTCATTCGGATATGTCGCAGC
>CAVIXF010000172.1:0-4857 GCA_963646585.1 Candidatus Gastranaerophilales bacterium HUM_1
CAATCTTCGGGCGATATTCTATGAGTTATTTGTACAATTTGTTGTAAAACTCACGAAAATATGCATCTCGCATCACTGTACGCGACATTTTGCGACGCAGCTCGATCTTGTTTGATTTGGGGCGGAATCTCGGTTTTTTAAGGCGATTCCGCCCCAAACCGTTTGATTTCTGAAAAAATCATCAAAAAAATATAGAAAAAGAAATATTTCAGCAGACTTTCAGTCTCCGGGCACAGGAAGCCCGAGACTCGCCATTGCGCCTCCGGCGATTTGCATTATCTTCGTCCCTGCATAACAAATTGAGTCCCCCGCCCCGAGGGGAATATGGCGAGGAGAAAGAGTTTAAATTACATCAGATGCATTGGGATTACATTTATGAGGAGGAGCTGTTTGACGGTGACTGCGGTTGGCTGGCGGGAGTCATTTCCAACGGCAGGAACTTTCTGTTTTTCACAATCGGCTGTGACGGTTCCGGCGCGAAAAAGATATGCCGGGTATATAACTCCATTTGCTTCAGCCCCGAGACACTCGAATGCGAATATGACTGGTGTAAACGGAATGACAGAATTCTGTTCGACTGCCTGAATGCCTCAGATGAGCAGAATTATTGCGGAGAAGACGGCAGAATCCGGAACTTGAGTTTCATTTCCCAAGAATAGACGGCGCGGGTCAAAGGACATTTTTCACGATTTGCGAGAGTTTTTCCAGAGAATGATGAAACTGCATTTTCTGCTGATGCCATTGAACGAATCCGAATGGCAGGAATGTCGTGGAGCCTCCGTTCTGAGGACCGGGCGACACGCCGTCAGATTCCGCCGCGACAGCCTTCTTAATGTCGTCCACTGAATAGATTTCATCAAAGTCCTCTTCTCCAAGAAGGTTTATGTACCATACATATCGCGCCCAGTCCTTCTCCTCGGCGGCAAGACCACGGGAAAAGCAGAAATCCGCAATCTCGGAGATGTTCGATTTGAACCAGTTCAAGAGAGCATCCCCCCTTTCCCTGTCCCAGTTATAAAGCGAAGTCCAGACGAGCCTGTTATGCTTGCGCTGGTACTCTATCAATGATTCCGTCTCCCCTGCTGTGACTTCCCTGTCACACAGCAAAGAATCCGTCTCCGGACTCCCGTAAAAACAGAGATGGAGCAGTCTCTTTATATCCGCCGGGACGGTCTTTCCGAACTGTTTCTCGAAACCATCTATGAACCTGTCCACACCTATCAGATACACTTGACCGCCAGCACTTTTCTTTATCGAGACATTTACGGATTCTCCGTCGGCCAGTGTCAGGACGAGGTCGGTCTTGGACTTCGTACGGCCTCCGAAAACGCTCGGAACTTCCGTTTCACACAGTCCTCCCACCGAAGCGGAGACAATTTCGCCTATTCCAAGCCTTTTCGCGAACTCCGCCCTGTATTCATCATTCTGAAAAAGGACTTCCACATCCGTCTCATTTTCGTGACCGGACATCTTCGCATAACGCCATCCCGAGGCTCTGTTCCTTCCTGTCATAATATTCGGAAACCTTTTGAATCAATCACTTATCGCTCAAAGAAATAGGATATGCCCTTGCCGTATCTTTCCGCAAGGACATTCAGCATAATCGCGGAAATGTTGATTTCCGCATTTTCGATTTTTGACAGATGACTTTGGGAAATCAGCCCCTCTCTCTGCAAATCGGACTGTTTGATGCCCAGCTCATTCCTCACCTGATACAGTTTCCCGGCAAGCCTCAGTTTTTCTTTTGTCAAATCGTTCTTTTTCATTCAGCAAAAATATAAACCTCAATCCTATATTCCATTTTGGAATAATCACAAAATTGCGTACTTTTGTACCCGGAAACAACGGGCAAGATTATATGGCGTATAAAGTGATAGACCTTTTTGCCGGCGTCGGAGGGCTGAGTTACGGATTCGCCCACGACACCGACTTTGAAATTCTCGCGGCGAATGAAATTCTCACCCCGATGGCCCGGGCCTACAGTTTGAACCATCCTACGGTGAAGATGTACAACAAGGACATCAAAGATTTCTCCTCTGATGATTTGTCACGAGATCTGGGTCTGAAGCCCGGAGATGTCGACATCGTAATCGGCGGCCCTCCCTGTCAGGCATATTCCACCGTGGGGAAAAGACTGATTGACGACCCGCGGGGGAAGCTGTTTCAGGAATATTACAGGATTCTCAAGGAGCTGAGGCCGAGAATCTTCGTCTTTGAAAACGTGAAAGGCCTCCTTTCAATGCAGGGCGGAGAATTGATAAAGACCATCATCGCCCTGTTCGAGTCCATCGGATATCACCTCCAGATGCAGCTTCTGAACGCCGCAGATTATGGTGCGCCGCAAATACGGGAAAGGGTGATACTCGTCGGAACTCTCGACGGCCGCCCGTTCAAATATCCGGCGCCGACGCATTACAATCCTGAAACAGGAACGCCGTCAGACCCGTCGCTCAAGCCGTATGTGACTTTGGGGGAGGCGTTGGGGGATTTGCCGTCAATAAAGACGGGGGAATGCGCGGAGCGGTACGCCACGGAGCCGCAAAATGACTATCAGCGGCTGATGAGGGAGAACGCCCCGACGACTCTTCAAGAGCACGAAGTTCCGAAAAACAGCGCCAGGCTGGTGGCGATAATGGAGGCTCTCCCGGACGGAGGTGCTCCGAAGGACATCGCGGAAGAACTGCGTCCCAAGAGCGGATTCGCCAACTGTTACTGCAGACTCTGGTGGAACAAGCCGAGCACGACAATCACCAGAAATCTCGGATGTCCGTCCTCATCAAGATGCATACACCCCCGCGACCCGCGTCCGCTGTCGACAAGAGAAGCGGCAAGACTTCAGGGATTCCCCGATGACTATGTGTTCTTCGGCAAGCGGGGGGACAAGCACCTGCAAATAGGCAACGCGGTGCCGACATTCCTGTCGAAAGCAATCAAAGACTCGGTCAAAGACTATCTCGACGGCATCAGGCGGACGCGGAATCGGGGCTGACGCAAAACCGGGCCGGCGGGTCAGTCGAGCTTGTGTATCGCTAGGCCGGACCTCAGCTTTGGTTCGAACCAGGTGGTCTTCGGCGGCATAATATTGCCGCTGTCGGCTATGTCCGTGAGCTCCTTCATCGACACCGGGTAGAGGGCGAACGCGACGGCCATCTCCCCGCTGTCAACCCTGCGGGCGAGCTCTCCGAGGCCGCGTATCCCGCCTACGAAATCTATCCTCTTGTCCCTGCGGAGATCCTTTATCCCCAAGACCCTGTCGAGAATCTGCTCCGACAGGATGGTCACGTCCAGACGCGCTATCGGATCGGTCTCGTCAACAAGTCCCTGATAGTCAAGCCTCCACCAGTAGCCGTCGAGGTACATCGAAATCTCGTGGCGGTGCAGCGGAGTGAAGTCGTGGAATCCCATCGCGACGGCCTTGCGGCGCTCCTCCTCCGTCCCGACTCCGTCAAATGCGAACTTCTTGTGTACTTCGTGCTTGAACGAAATCGGGTCGAGGCCGTTCAAGTCCGTCACGACGCGGTTGTAGTCCATAATCTTCAGATTGCTTTCCGGGAACGCGACGGCCATAAACCAGTTGTACTCCTCTTCGCCAGTGTGGTCAGGGTTGTTTTCGCGCTTCTCCGCCCCGACCCTTGCCGCGGCGGCCGTGCGGTGGTGTCCGTCGGCGACATAGAAGGACTCGATTCCGGAGAACTCCCGGGTTATGGCGGCTATGTCCGCGTCGTCGTCAATCACCCAGAAACGGTGTCCGAAGCCGTCGGGGGCGGTGAAGTCATATTCCGGAGTCCCGGAGGCATATTTCCTTACGATCGAATCAATCAGTTCGTCGTCACGGTAGGAGAAGAACACCGGCTCGATGTTGGCGTTCTGGATGCGGACGTGCACCATCCTGTCGTCCTCCTTCTCCTTGCGGGTGAGCTCGTGCTTCTTGATCGCGCCGGAGCCGTAGTCGTCGGTGTGGGCGCAGAGCACGATTCCGTACTGCGTGCGGTCCCCCATAGTCTGGGCATAGACATAGTAGCACTCCTTTTCGTCCTGCCTGAGCCAGCCGTTCTTCTGCCAGAGGGCGAAGTTCTCCACGGCCTTGGAGTAGGCGGCTTCGGAGTGTTCGTCGATTATGGGGGTGAAGTCAATCTCGGGCCTGGTGATATGAAGCAGCGATTTCTCTCCCGCCTCCGCCCGGGCCTCCTCCGAATTCATCACGTCATAAGGCCTTGCGGCCACTTCCTCGACAATCTCACGCGGCGGACGAAGCGCCGCAAAAGGTTTCACTCGTACCATCTCTAACTGAATTCAAGTTTCTCAAGTAATCTAACTTATTTGATGTTAGTGACTTATCTCTCTTTGTTACTTAAAATATCACCTGTTCAGGCGGAATTTTTCGCAGCCTGTGGCGAAATAGTCCGCAATCTGGCGGGCGGCGGCGAGACCGGCGTTCACATTGGCCTCGGCCGTCTCCGCGCCCATCTTCTTCGGAGTCGCGAAATAGCGTTTCCCGAGAGCCTCCTCGAAGGCGGCGGCGGTTTCCGGAGCGACGTCGGCGACATATTTCAGATCCTCGCGCTCCCTGAGGACGGAAAGCAGCGACGCCTCGTCTATGACCTCCCTGCGGGCGGTGTTCACGAGGCATCCGCCTTTCGGCATCAGCCCCACGAGCGACGCCCCGACCGAGCCGGCCGTCTGCGGAGTGGCGGGGATGTGGAGCGAGACGAAGTCGCAGGAGGAATAGAGCTGTTCGAGCGACTGCGCGACCGCGACGCCGTCCTTCTCAATCTTCTCCGCATCGACGAACGGGTCGAACGCCGTCACGGACATCCCGAGGGCCTTCGCCTTCGCCGCGACCAGCCTGCCCACGTT
>CAVIXF010000173.1:0-4806 GCA_963646585.1 Candidatus Gastranaerophilales bacterium HUM_1
GCTTTTAGCCTGCTCGATTTTTAAATTATCGGTAAATTTTACCGAAGTATTGTAAAATTGTTTTTGATATGACACATTTCACTCTTCCGGCGGATGGCGGCCTGATAGCCGACGGCATTCCTGACGACATCCTGCACAGTTACGAGAAGATTCCGACAAAAGTATTTGACGAACAGACCGATGCGAGCGAGGCCATCGCGGACGTGATTGTCGGCTCAATCAAGGAGAACGGCGGACGGTTCAGGCTCGGGCTCAGCACGGGTTCGTCGCCGAGGACGCTCTACAAGATTCTGGCGGAGAGATATGCCAAGGGGCTTGTGTCGTTCAAGGACGTGGAAGTCTTCAGCATAGACGAGTACTACCCCTGCAACGGAATCGAGAAGACCAGCCGCAACGCCGTCCTTCATCAGGAGCTGATTGACCTCGCGGACTTCCAGGAGAAGAACATACACTTCCCGGACGGGACGGTGGAGAGGGATGCGGTCGGAGAATACTGCAGCGCCTACGACAAGCTCGCGAGGAATCTCGACCTGCTCGTGATGGGCATCGGCGAGCACGGACAGATCGGCTTCAACGAGGCCGGTTCGTCGGAGAAGAGCCGCACGCGGGTGGTGCTGCTCAGCCACAAGTCGCGCAACCGCCAGGCGAAGAATTTCAAGGGTAACGTGGACCTCACCCCGCGCACGGTCATCACGATGGGCATAAGCACGATGCTCTCCGCGAAGAAGATCATCCTTATGGCCTGGGGCGAGGACAAGGCCGAGGCGGTGAAGAACATCGTGGAGTGCGATATGGACCGGTCATACCCGGCTTCGCTGCTCCAGATGCACGACAACGTCACCTTCTACACAGATTCGAACTCCTCGGCCGAGCTCACGCGCTTCGTCGCCCCTTGGCTTGTCGGTCCCTGCGACTGGACGCCGAAGTTCATCCGGAAAGCGGTCGTATGGCTCTGCGGGCAGGTTCACAAGCCTATTCTCAAGCTCACCCACAAGGACTATCTTGACAACTCCCTCGGGGAACTGCTCGAACTGAAAGGGCCTTTCGACAAGATCAACATAGACGTCTTCAACGACCTCCAGCACACCATCACCGGATGGCCGGGAGGAAAGCCGAACGCGGACGACAGCACGAGGCCGGTGGCTTCGACTCCGTTCCCGAAAAAGGTGATAATCTTCTCCCCGCACCCGGACGACGACGTGATCTCGATGGGAGGAACGTTCATCCGTCTCGTACAGCAGGGGCACGACGTGCACGTGGCTTATGAGACTTCGGGCAATGTCGCCGTCCACGACGACGTGGTGCTCCAGCATATGGACGCGATTCACGAGCTCGGCTACGGGGACGATTTCGACAAAGTGAAGGCGATCATCGCCACGAAACGCCCCGGAGAGCCGGAGCCCCGGGCGCTTCTGGACATCAAGGCGGCGATACGCCGTTCCGAGGCGCGTGCGGCGGTGCGTTCTTTCGGTCTGAACGCCGACACCAACGCGCATTTCCTCAACCTGCCGTTCTACGAGACAGGCGGAATCAAGAAGGGGGAGAGAACGCAGAAGGACATCGACATCATCCTCGACCTGATCCACAAGGTGCAGCCGGACCAGATTTATGTCGCCGGCGACCTCGCCGACCCGCACGGAACCCACAGGGTCTGCACGGAGGCGGTGCTTGAGGCTCTGCGCCAGTGCGAGGGTGAGGAATGGCTTGGACGCTGCCACGTATGGCTCTACCGGGGCGCGTGGATGGAGTGGGAGCTCGGCCGCGTGGATATGGCCGTTCCGCTCAGCCCTGACGAGCTCATCAAGAAGAGGCACGCGATCTACAGGCATCTCAGTCAGAAGGACATCGTGCCGTTCCCGGGCGAGGACAGCCGCGAATTCTGGCAGCGGGCCGAGGAGCGGACGCAGAACACCGCACGGCTTTATGATGAGATGGGGATGGCGGAGTATCAGGCTATAGAGGTCTTTGTTAAACTGTTTTGATGTTTTGGCCGCATAAGGAGCGGATTGCCGCGTTGGACGGCTTGATGAAATCCTCACAACCATCAGGTTGCTCCGGTATTCATCTGCGCCGCCCGCCTTGCACTCCATCTCCTTATGCGGCCAAAATTCCCGGCTGTCTAATGGGGTGTAATTGATTTGATGATATTGATAATAAAATCTTGAAAATATGAGAGTAATTATTGAAGATACTGATGCGCAGGGGTCTGTTTGGGCGGCGCGGTACATCGTTTCACGGATCAAGGCTAAGGCCGCGGTGACTGACGCGCCTTTCGTGCTGGGGCTGCCTACGGGCTCCACTCCGCTCGGAACTTACAGGGAGCTCATCCGTCTGAACAAGGCGGGCGAAGTTTCCTTCAGGAATGTGATCACGTTCAATATGGACGAATATGTGGGGCTGCCGGAGTCTCATCCGGAGAGCTACCACAGCTTTATGGCGCACAATTTCTTCGACTATGTGGACGTTCCGAAGGGGAACATCAACATCCTCAACGGCAATGCCGCCGACCTTGAGGCCGAGTGCGCGTCCTACGAGGAGCGGATAAAGGCCGCCGGCGGAATCGACCTGTTTATGGGCGGCGTGGGCGAGGACGGCCATCTCGCGTTCAACGAACCGTTCTCCTCGCTTGTGTCACGCACCCGCGTGAAGACCCTCACCTACGACACGAGAGTCGTGAACGCCCGTTTCTTCGACGGCGACATAGACAAAGTCCCTGCGCTCGCCCTGACAGTCGGGGTCGGCACGGTGACGGATTCCAGGGAGGTGCTCGTGCTCGCGTTCGGGCACAAGAAGGCGCGGGCGGTGCAGCAGGCGGTCGAAGGGGCTTATTCCCACACCTGCACGCTTTCGGCTCTCCAGAACCACCGCCACGGGATTATCGTCTGCGACGAGCTGGCCGCTGGCTGTCTGATGCTGGACACCTATAAATACTTCAAGGACATCGAAAAAGACAACTTGTGACGCGTCTTTGAGCGGTCTGCCGCGTTGGACGGCTTGATGAAATCCTCACAACCCTCAGGTTGCTCCGGTATTCATCTTCACCGTCCGCCTTGCATCCCATCTCAAATCCGCGCCACAAGATCAGGATGACATTCTGTTGCGGTCTGCCGCGTCGGACTGCTTAAGGAAAATTTTATGCTTCTTCGCCCGTCTCGCGTTTCAACGGCTATCGGACGCTGGTGTCTCGCATTTTTCTGATAATCAATTTGATAACCCCGCCAAAGAACCTTCCGTTCAGATTCCGTCCTCGCGGTCATCGGGAAAATCGCCGAGAAATATCGGCCACCGATGGCTCTCGGTAGCCGATTCCGCACATTAGCCGTTGAATATTTTGTTCAACGGCTAATTCTCCGTTGCTTTGCAGAAAAACAGTTGAAGGAGAAATGACGGAGACAAAAGACAGGAGCGGGATGTGCATACCGAAGTATGCGAGCATCCTCACCGACGCCGGGTTCAAGGCGGTTCTTGGGTCGCGGGGGAACAGGGAAATCCTGCGGCAGCTCATCAACCTCATACTTCCGGAGGACAGGCAGGTCGTCCGGATCGAGAAGTACGAAGACAGGGAGATGGACGGGTTCACGCCGTTCACGAAGAGCGCGAGGGTGGACGTTCGCTGCCGTGACGTCCACGGGCGGACGTTCATCGTGGAGATGCAGCGGAAGATGCACGAGAGCTTCATCCAGCGGTGCATCTGGTACGGGGCGAAGGCCTACGGGCGGGACATAGCCCCGGGTTCGGAGTACTCCGAGCTGAAGCCGGTCTACGTCATCGCCTTCCTTGAGGAGGAGCTCCCGCACGAGGACGAGAGCCTCTGGGGCGGCGACAGCTTCATATCCTGCTATCAGATGACGGAAAAAAGGACGGGGGAGTTTGCACCTGACGCGATTTTTTGTATTTTTGTCGAGTTGGGGAGGTTCCGGAAGGACGAGGCCGCGCTGGAGAGCACCCTGGAGAAGACCTGCTACGTGTTCAAGAACGCGGAGAGATGGGACAGGGGCTCAGTCCCGGAGAAAATCGCCGAGGACAGGTTCACCGGACAGCTGATGCGGGCCTGCGAGGTCGAGAACTTCCCGCCGGATGTGAAACTGAAATTTGTCAGGGATATGTTTACGGAGATGGACTACAAGGCCGAAATCAAGGCCTACTTCAAGGACGGCTACGCCGAGGGGATGTCCAAAGGAATGGCCGAGGGGATGTCCAAAGGGCGAACGGAGGGACTGGCCGAAGGGATGTCCAGAGGTCGGGCCGAGGGAATAAGGGAAAATGCGCTGGATACTGCACGGAAATTCCTTTCCGCCGGCATACCGGCGGAAACCGTCGCCTCCTGCACAGGACTGAGTCTCGACGAGGTCGGGGCGATGTCCGGAAACTGACATCCTGTACAGAAATGAGAAATGACTGATCAACACTTGAAATCACAATTTGTGACATCAAGTCGGGGCGGAGTCCGGTATTTGATTTTATGGATTAAATAACTCTTATTTTTGCCACGGGTACATAACTGTTAAAGTCTATGGACAACAAGAAGAGACTCGACATTGCATATTTCGTATCATTCTGCATTGAACAATACAAGAAAGCAAAAGGTCTGAACGGAGAGGAGGCTTTGAAAGAGCTTGACTCCTACGGAGTACTTGATTACCTCAGTGAATATTACGAACCACTCCATACGCAAAGCCGCCAATGGATTCTTGCCGACATAGACAATTTCATAAACTTAAGAAAAGGGGATGCAGCGATATGAAACTTTACCACGGAAGATTCCCGGTTACGCGCACGATTATGACATCGTCTATGGCCCTGTAG
>CAVIXF010000174.1:0-4803 GCA_963646585.1 Candidatus Gastranaerophilales bacterium HUM_1
GAACATTCCCGCGTTCCTCCCCCCGCCTATTCAAGGATGCGGACGAAGTCGGCGGCAAGGTCGTAGTCATCGGCGGCGGTAATCCTCACCTCGATGAACTTGCCCACAAGTGTCTGCGGGTCAATGCCCCCGAACAAATCCGGAGAGTGTTTTACAAGAATCTCGCCATCCACGTCCGGCGACTCGAACTCGCTCCGGCACACGAATACGTTCTGGTCGGCGAACCACGAATCCACGAGAACCTTGAGCACGTCACCGACGCGGGAGAGGTTGTATTCAAGGGAAATCCCCCTCTGAACCTCCATCAGTTCATCGTAACGCTTCTGTTTCGTAGACTGTCTCACCGTGTCCTTGAAATGCTCCGCCCCGTAGGTGCCCTCCTCTTCGGAATAGGTGAACGCCCCGAGCCTCTCGAAACGCGCCTCGCGGATGAAATCCAGAAGCTCCCCGAACTCGCGGCTTCCCTCCCCAGGATGTCCGACGATCATCGTCGTGCGGAGAACCACTCCGGGAACTTTCTCGCGCATCTTCGCTATCAGCTCCCGCGTCCACCGCCCGTCGACGTTCCTGTGCATATTGTCAAGAACCTTGTCGGAGATGTGCTGAAGCGGGATGTCCATATAGCGGCAGACCTTGGGGTTCGCCGCCATTATGTCAAGCACGTCCTCCGGGAAGTCAGCCGGATAGGAGTAGTGGATGCGTATCCATTCTATGCCCTCGACCTCCGACAGCCGGCCGAGCAGCTCGCCAAGAGCCCTGCGGTGATAGAGGTCGAGGCCGTAATAGGTCGTGTCCTGGGCAATCACGATCAGCTCGCGTACGCCCTCCGAGGCGAGAAACTCAGCCTCCTCGACGAGATTCTCCATCGGAACGGAGCGGTGCGCACCCCTGATGAACGGAATCGCGCAGTAGGAGCACCGCCTGTTGCAGCCCTCGCTGATTTTCAGATAGGCGTAGCTTCCGCCCTCCGTGAGCACCCTGTGATGCCCTCGGCTGCGGTCGGGAGAGATTCCGAGAGCCTTTATGACCTCGTCGACGTCCCTCGCCCCGAGCCAGGCGTCCACCTCCGGAATCAGTTCCGGCAGCTCCATCGAATAACGCTGGGAAAGGCATCCGAAGACGACGATCTTCCCGACCTCCCCGGCCTTCTTCCGCTCCGCGACTTCAAGCACGGTGTTTATCGACTCCTCCTTGGCGTCGCCGATGAAACCGCAGGTGTTCACGGCGACCACATCGATGAACCGCCCGTCCTGCTCTCCGCCCTCGGGGACGAGTTCATAGGCATCACCGGCCTGCGCCAGAATATGTTCGGTGTCGACCTTGTTCTTGGAGCAGCCCCTCGTGATTATCCGGAGTCTCTTCTTTCCGCCGGCAGCCGTCATCACGCCTCCTGTTCAGGCTCTCCTTCAGCCTCAGCCCCCTCTTCCGGATTCTCGAAGTCGAGGGACGCATATTTCAGCAGGCAGTTGTACCAGTCGACGACTTTCTTCATATGGGACACATAGAAGCGGTCAGCGTCATAGTCCGGAACAGCCTTGGCGAACAGAGCCTTGAGCTCCTCGGGAGCGGCCTTCGATGTCGGAGCCTCCCCGCCGTCCAGCGTCTCCTTGAGCTTGAGGAACACCTCGCTGAGCTTCATTTCGCCGTCGGCGGTGTAAATTGAGATGTCGGCGAGCGTCGTCATCTTGCTCGTCAGGCCGAAGCAGCTGCGGCGGCCGTCGGAAAGAGCCTCGACTATCGCGCCGTTGCGGGCCTGTGCGACATAACGGTAAAGTCCCGGCTGACCGGAGACTGAAAGTATCTTTGCAAGATCGGTTTTCATAATTTATTGATTTACAGAAAATAATTGGCGTTGATTGCTTACTTCGCGACGCAGTCCACGATGGAGACGTCGGCGGAGAGACTCAGGATCCCTTCCGGCAGCGGTTCGCACTGCAGCACGCATTTCCCGCTCCTCGACCCCTCGAAATCCCTGTAATCCACATAGAGCAGCTCCAGAGACTCAGGCTCCGTCGTCAGCGGGAAGATGCAGTTCAGGGAGACCTTGACCTTTGACGGATAGACCGCAATGGCCCTGCCCGCCGGGATGTTCTTGACAGTCACCGGCATAGTCACGGTTTCCGTGACATAGCGGCGCACCGTCACCGAATACTCCAGACTCTCCTCGGAGATTCTGACCCCGGAAATCTTCTCCACCTCCACAGTCCCGTGCGCGTCGGAAGACAGGCCGCCGAGGAATATTCCTTTCGTGAGAACTTTCGATATGTTCCCTATCCTCGACGGGTCGCCATAGACATAGACGGAATCTGGGACAAGCTCGACCCCCTTGACGCTCATATACTGAGGCTCATAGTCCAGACTGGCGATGGCCTCCACGGGGACTTTCTTGCAGTCCTCTTTCGGAAAGTGGAAATAGAGCGTGTCCGTGAGATAGTACTCGACCGATGAGACGCTGCTCCCGAAGACCAGATTCCCGAACTCCGGCACGGTCTCCGGAACCATATAGAACAGGTCTCCGTCCTTGTGCCTCAACGCGCCGGCCTCCAGACGGACCGTCACCGGACTCGTCCTCCCGAACATCTTGTTCATCAGCACCCTGTAGCCCGTCGCACGGCAGCGCGCCGCCACTATGCAGTTGTTGGCGGAGACGTTCCTCCGCCCCGGCAGAGCCGTCTCGACGGACACGGCGGAAGTCAGCACCTCGCTGTACCTGAGCGAGATGTTGTGGATGAACCATATCGTGAAAGCCAGCAGGAAGGACAGCAGGAAACCCGCCAGATCCCTTCTGTTGGCTTTGACGAAAGCGTAGACCTTATTCAGGAAATCCTTCATCGCTCCGCGCACCGTGCTCAGTTCCGGCTATTTTGCGGCGGCAGCCTCAGAGTAGTCCTTCACGAGCGAGTTCTTGTCGACGCGGAGTTTCACGTCCTTGTCAACCTCGATGAGCACGGACTTCTCCTTGATTTCCACCACGGTTCCGAATATCCCCCCGACGGTGACGACCTTGTCCCCCTTCTGGAGACCGTCACGGAACTTCTGAAGCTCCTTCTGCTGTTTACGCTGCGGACGGATCATAAAGAACCACATAACGACGAAGATGAGCAGAAGCATCACCCACATAGTCCAACCTCCGCCCGCTGTTCCGGCAGTCGAGCCCGCCGCAGCCTGCAACAATGTAATTGAAGTCATAATAATTAGATGTTAAGTATTTACTGTCTTAGAATATGGCCGAATGCCGGCCGTCAGATTCAGGATACGGAGCTATATCTCCTTGGTCAGCACCCCCTTCTCCGAAAGCCCCCGGATGATGCGGTCGAGTATCCCGTTCACGAAGACACGGCTCTTGGGGGTTCCGTAATATTTCGAAATCTCGACATATTCGTTCATAGAGACCTTCACCGGTATGGTCGAGAAGTTCAGAATCTCCGCCACCGCCATCGCCACGATCACGACGTCCGGGACGAAAAGCCTGTCCGCGTCCCATCCCTTGGCGGATTCATAGACCATAGCCGAGTATCTGTCGTAGTTCACGAGCGTCAGTTCGAGCAGCCTCTTCACGAAGACCCAGTCGTCCTCCACGCCCGCCCCTCCGGCCTTCATCTGGCTCTGAAAGAGATACGGAAGCGTCCACTTCCCGCCCTTGGCGATGTCCTCGAAAGTCCGGCAGCACCAGGTCAGAGCGTATGCGAGGTCGTCGTTCCAATAGATCGACATATCCTCGAGAATGTCCTCAAGCTCCTTCACACCGACGAACTCCTCCTCGAATATCCTTACGAACAGGGCGCAGTCCTCGGCAAGCGAAGACTCGCCGGAGTTCATATAGTCGGAGAAATATTTCTTTGAACATACTGAATCCAGAACCTTTTTCAGGAATATGTCGTACTGCTCCCAGGAGAACTTGCGCTGCTTCAGCTGCTTGTTCAGGTCGGCGTCGTCCGCGAGCATCTTCGCCAAAGCATTGTCACAGAATTTCATATTGGGATTGCGCTCCTCCTCGGTCGGATTGAATTTGGCCCGGAGGGACTCGACGCGCTCCCGTGCGACATCGGTCAGCGGGCAGACCACGCCCGACATATAGACGAAGAGGTCTCTGGTCGCCTCGCAGGATTCCTTGAGCCGGAGACAGGCCTCCCTGGTGGAGAAATCTCCCGACACTACTGCGGAATAGGCAAGCTTGAACGCCTTCATCCTCAAAATTCTTCGATTAAGCATAATTTTCTGCGATATTTCCTGCAAAGATACACACGATTTAATAAAAAAAACTAAATTTGCGGAGATTTACCTATAAAAAAGCAAAGGATGTACAGCGAAGATTACGATGGGGCTTATGCTCCTGGGCACAATGGAGACGATGTGTATTCCAAGCCCGTAAAAGCCGGAAAACGCACTTATTTCTTTGACGTAAAGGCGACAAAGGGGAACGACTATTACCTCACGATCACGGAGAGCAAACGCAAGATCGCCGGAGACGGAGGTTTCGTATATGACAAGCACAAGATTTTCCTGTATAAGGAGGATTTCGAGAAGTTCGTCGAAGGGCTCGAAGACGTCATAGCCTACATAAAGGCGAACTCTCCGGAGACCGGAAAGGACGGGGAGGAAAGCGCGGACGCCGACGACAGCGAAAAGTATTGACGGGTTTTCGGGAAGCTGTCTCGAATTTGTTTCCGAAGTTTTATTATGCAGGACTTTAATGGCTGATAATTATCTGGAAAAACGTCGGGAGGAATATCTGGCCCGGAAGGAGGCTGCGGAACGCAGACGGAAAGCCGAATTTCAGAAGCGTCTCGCGGAGTACCGGAA
>CAVIXF010000175.1:0-4766 GCA_963646585.1 Candidatus Gastranaerophilales bacterium HUM_1
CTGAATCGATGATTTTTTCGCCGATTCAGCCCAAGTTTTGAACGTTTGCCACGGCTTACTCCTCAGCCACGCCATAGTCGGCGCGGAGACGGTCGAAGCCCGAGTCCACGAGAGAGACGATTCTGTCGTCGCCGCTGTCCTTGGCTATGTCCTGGACCATCAGGACAATGTTGCGTGCGCGGTCGAACTCGTCCTTGGCGTAGTCGTAGAACTGGAAGAAGAAATTCACGGACTGGAACATCTTCTTAATGAAGCGGGCGGCGAGGTCAGAGGCCTTGGAGTCTTCGCCGAGAACATAGTAGAGATTGATCATATCCATCACCATCAGCTCGTTGGAGAATCCGAGATAGGACATATCCAGCGGATAGTTCTCCTCCGGGACGCAGGTCTGGCACTTGTCGAGCATCTCGACGGCACGCTCCGGATACCCCGCCTTGACCATCTCCTTGGCCACGTTCACGAAGAGGGCGCGCTGCGAGAGGACGCCGCAGAAAGTGAACAGATGCTGGTTGTCGGCGTAGTAGTCGGTGCGGCTGAGGGCGTCCCACTTATAGACCTCCGTCATCAGGGTGTAGAGCCTGTCAGGGTCGGCGAACCCGACCTCCGAAGTGCGCTGACGGTTGCGGATAGGGACGAACTTGTAGGAGAATCCGTCATATTCAAGAAAATCCTTGATTCCCATATTCAGGTCCCCGCCCATATTCAGAAGATGGATAGGCCTGTCCCACTGATAGTTCGAAAGCAGGTCGAGCATAAACAGCTCCGGTTTGGAGATATAGTCCTTCTTCGGAGACATCGTCAGCACGATATATTCCGGAATCTTGGACTCATATTTCTTGTCGAGTATCCCGTATTTTATAACGTTTTCTTTGTTCACCGGGACGACTATCTTGCGCGAACAGATGTAATCCACCATCTTGCCGGAGGAGAGCGGGACCTTCGCCGAAGGATGACGGAAGACGCGCATCACGTCGGAAAGGAGTATGGCGCTGTCGCGGGTGTCGTAGATGTGGACGAAATCGTTCGTGCCGTAGAGATACTGTCTCGGACCGACGCTCAGATCGAGCGGAGCGGACTTGTTGCAGGCCCATTTCATCTGGTCTATGTGCCAGTCCGTCCCGAGCAGAGAAGTGTTCACGATGCGCACGTCCGGACGGCACTCCTCCACCTCCTGCGCATACCAGAGCGGGAAAGTGTCGTTGTCTCCGTGGGTTATCAGAATGCCGTTCTCGCCGCAGGAGTTGAGGTAGTTGCAGGCCATCTCCACGGCGGTGCGGCGATGGCTCCTGTCGTGGTCGTCCCAGTTCTCCGCCCCCATAAGCGCGGGAACGCCGAGGCATACGAGGGTCACGGCAGCCGAGACCGCCGTCCCTGCGGCTTCGGAGGAGACTTTCTTCGAGGAGAGCAGCTCCTCAATCCAGGTGTACAGGGCCAGCACCGCGAAGCCTATCCATATCGCGAAGGCGTAGAACGAGCCGGCGTAGGCGTAGTCCCTCTCGCGGACCTGGAACGGCGGCTGGTTGAGATAGACCACAATCGCGATTCCCGTCATAAAGAACAGCAGGAAAGTGAGCCAGCAGCCCCTCTTGTCCCTCGCGAACTGGAAGAACAGCCCCAGAAGCCCCAGAAGCAGAGGCAGCATATAGTAGTGGTTCTTGCCCTTGTTGTCCTTGAGA
The DNA here is from genome assembly GCA_963646585.1 of Candidatus Gastranaerophilales bacterium HUM_1. Classification (GTDB taxonomy): domain Bacteria; phylum Bacteroidota; class Bacteroidia; order Bacteroidales; family UBA932; genus Cryptobacteroides. The sequence goes on from CAVIXF010000175.1 coordinate 1,677, forward strand.
TAGTCCGGAGCGTCGCTCTGGTCTCCGAGGCGTATCTCGTCGATCAGCGGGATGCCGCACTCCCAGTTGCCCTCGAAAATCTCGCCCGGACTCGGGCTGTGGATGTCGTTCTGACGGCCGGCGAAGTTCCACATAAAGTAGCGCCAGTACATCCAGTTCAGCTGGTAGTCGAAGAAGAAGCTGAGGTTCTCCCCGAACGTCGGCTTGCGGTACAGTCCTCCCCCCTTCTTGCCTCCGTTCTTCATATATGAGGCATAGAACTGCTTGTAGCGGTCATCCACGCCGTTTCCGCTGTTCCACATCCTCGGGAACAGCATCTTGTCGGAGTTCTTATACTTTATGTTCCCGAATGACGGGGCCTTGATGTACCGGCCGTCCATCGGAGCCCAGTACCAGTCGTCCTCGATCTGGTAGTCCGAATCGAAATACTGCCCGTAAAGCAGCGGAGTGCTTCCGTACTGCTCGCGGCTGAGGTAGCGGCAGAGGGTGAAAGGATTGTCGGGCTGATACTCGTTGGTCGGCGTGTGGGCGCAGGAGCGTATGACCACGATGGAGAACACAGAGAATCCCACCACGATGGTCGTGAAACAGAGCAGCACCGTGTTGAGAAACGCCTTCTGCCTTTTCATCGTCACGAAAAGCCCCCAGAAACAGAGCGCGAAAAGCAGCAGCATAAAGAAAATCGCGCCCGAATTGTACGGGAGATGGAAAGAGTTCACGAAGAGCAGGTCGAAATAGGCCGCGGTCTTCGGAACGTAAGGTATTATGACGAAGAGAATCAGCGCGAGTATCACGCAGGAGAGTGCGAAGATTCCGACGAACTGCCAGAAGGTGTAGCTTCTGTCCTCGCGCCTCCTGTAATAATAGAGGAATACGAGACACGGAATCGTCAGCAGGTTAAGCAGATGCACGCCTATCGACAGCCCCATCAGAAAGCAGATGAGCACGATCCACCGGTTCGCGTAAGGTTCGTCCGCCTGTTCGTACCACTTCGTCATCGCCCAGAACACGACCGCCGTGAAAAGGGAGGACATCGCATAGACCTCGCCTTCGACCGCCGAGAACCAGAAAGTGTCGGAGAAGCAGTATGCAAGCGCTCCGACGGCCCCGCTCCCGTAGATGGCGACCGCCTTGCCTACGGAGTACCGGCCGTTCTCATCGGGTCGGGCGATGCGCTTCGCGAGAAAGACAATCGTGAGGTAGAGGAAGAATATCGTCAGAGCCGAGCATATCGCGCTCATCGAGTTCACCGCCACGGCCGCGTGCATCTTGTCCGTGAACATCGTGCAGAACCGCGCAATCAGCTGGAACACAGGATTTCCAGGCGGATGCCCGACTTCAAGTTTATACGACGACGCGATGAACTCCCCGCAGTCCCAGAACGATGCGGTGGGTTCGATTGTGAGAAGATATGTGAGAGCGGAAATCACGAACACGACCGCCGAAGTCACATAATTCCAGAGACAGAATCTTTTTTTATCCATATTGCCATATACGGTCTCTCGCGAGGCCCGGGTTTGTCAAATAACCTGCAAATATAACAATTACCCGTGCAAATCCGAAAAACATCTTGCAGTTGTTGTCACAAAAGATTTCTGTCCATCCCAGCTGCCATCACATCTGGCGTGAATCCATCGTCCAAGTACTCCGGAAAGACTGGCTCGTACTCCTTCATCAAGTTCCTTACTACCGTCGAGGAACGCCCTAACTCGTTCGTCAGATAGTCCTCTACTTGACGCTTGTATTCTTCTAAAGTCATCTTAATCTTTCACAAAATTTTCGTAAAAGTAAACCCATTCCTTGTCAGTTACGGTTCTCATAGCTGGCTTTTATAATCATTTCCAACGCCTTTGTATGTTTGGCATTTATTCGTTCAAGTTCTTTGAGCTTGGCCGTATCATTGGAAGCGACGGCCGCTTCATAAGACCCCTCGCCTCGTTGCAGATTGTTGCGCAGGTCATTAAGTTTGACATTGATTGCCAAGCGATTACCAGAAAGTGCTATCTTACTGACATACTCATCATAAGAATCTTCATCTTTACGATGAGTCAAAATATCCACGGCATCGACAACCTCATCATAAAACCCTTCAGTTCGAAGGTCCTCGATACTCCAGTCACAATCTTCAATAAGATCGTGCAAGAATCCGACAGTTTTCTCATTATCATCAGATCCAGCCATTCCGACGGCAAGAGAATGCAATATGGCAGGTTTTCCATCCAGATCTTTCTGACCTCTGAACTCATAGGTGATGATTTCGAGCGCCTCGTCAATCCCGGCGGCGAAGAACTCTCTAAGCTGCCCGGAAGTCCAATGCTTTTCTCTGTCCATCTTTAACAATTTCCACATTGCATCCATCATAGTGATGACATTCAGACGCCTTTTGACCGTTCGTATAGGAATTTGAAACAAGGGCTTACACTCCGGATTAAGTTCATAAAACCAAACAGGGGTCATCGGCTCAGATTCCGTGAAACTGATAAACATATCACCGATTTCCACTCCCCGCGGAGCGTGATTCCCTTCATCATCCAACGCCTCATCCGCCATAGCGCGAACCTGAATTTTCTCGTAATTCTCATCGGCGTACAAGACATCGAGCATCTCGCTTCGATAACCATCCATGGTATATTCCCGAAGGAAGTCTTCATCCGCATCAATTACATAATCCACATAACTCTGGTTGGAATCAGCGGATTCCTTGAACCCGAGTTTCTTCATTTCTTCGAAAGCGCCACCATTGTATGTGCCCATCAGCACAATATACTTCGGATGGCCATCACTGGACTTCTCGTAGAAATCCGCAAACAAATCGTAAAGCATAAGTTTTGGTAGTTTTGCCACCTTGACGGTCTCAAACCTGAACTTGTCGCCTTGCGCACGGCAACTGTCGGACTTGCTCCCGTTGCCGGTATGTTAATAAAAGGAATTTGGCTGAAGAGGAGAACCCTCATTCATTCTCCTCGCAAATATAGAAAAAATCCATCAATGCACAAAAAACTTTAGAAGTCGTTTTGAGGAATATTTGGTGAAAGCCACGGCTCTTTCATTTAAGATTTCGTCGTTAACTCAAAAGTGTTGTTATTTTAT
>CAVIXF010000176.1:0-4689 GCA_963646585.1 Candidatus Gastranaerophilales bacterium HUM_1
TATGTGGACGGGTCGAGTCTCCCCTCTTGCGCGGAGCTTTCCGGAACCAATGTCATAAAAATCAAGGGCGACCAGACGGCGACTTCGACCTTCTCCCTTGAATGCCGGCTCAACAAGCTGGACCTGAGCGCATTCAATCTGAAGGACAGTGCTGACGGAAAGGAAATCGCGACGGACGGCGGCGCTTCGGCTGAAGGCGAAGTCGAACTCAAGAGCTCTTCACTCCCGTCCGGTACGAAGTTCAAGCTGAGCACGGCCGCCGAGATTTCCAACATCAAGGCCAAGTCCGTGACTCTCAAGGCCTCCCCTGTCCTGGACTGCGACCCGCAGGAAATCCGGATCGGCGAGACCCCGAAGGCGTTCACCGACGGCAGCCTCTCTTTTGAACTCGAAGACATACATTTCTATGTGACCGCGACAAACGGGACCCCTTTCGACTTCACGCTGACGTCGGAAATATCCGCGTCTTCAGCCAAGGGTCAGAAGACGGCGGTCATAGTGGAGAATGACGGCTTCACGATAGACGCGGAGGCCGAGAATCAGCTCTTCTGCATCTCCGAATCCGGAAAATATGGCGACGGAGCGAAGAGAATCGCCGTGGAGTGGCTTGCAGGCCTGATATCCCCTGTCCCGGAAAAAATCCTGCTTTCAAACACTAAGGCGTACGGCGGCTCCGATGATTATGTGACTCTCAACGCGGACAGGAACTACGAAGTCGGGCTTTCCTACAGGATCGAGGCTCCGTTCGCATTCAAATCCCTGACTCTCAACAGGGACGAGACCGTGGACCTCAATGTGAACCTCGGGGACGACGTCGGTTTCTCCGACCTTTTCATCAAGGCGGACTTCAAGAGCACCCTTCCGCTCAACGCCAATCTGACCTTCACCCTCGCCGACAGCGACGGCAATGCGCTGAAGGACATCACGGTGAAGTACGAGGACGAGAACGGCGCAGAAATCGGGGGGCTCGCCCTTCCTGCGGCCGGCCTGTCCGCCCCGTCGTCCAAAGTGATGAAGCTCATCATCGCGGTGGCCAAGGGGAAGCATATCGCCAAACTTGAGAAACTTCAGATCCACATCGAGGCTTCCTCTCCGGAGGGGGAGGTCGCCGTTCTCAACGAGAAGCAGGCCATCTCCATTTCCGGAATCACGGTGGGGACGACCGAAGGCATACATATCAAGAACTGATTCCGGCAAGAATCTGAAACTGACGGAAATATTCCCGAATGACGAAAAATCAACAGACTATGAAAAACAGAGTTTTGAAACATATCTTCGCGGGCGTTCTCCTTCTGTCCGCCGCGGCGGCTGTCTCTGCGCAGAATATGAGGACAGGATACTTTATGGACGGATACGCCTACAAATTCAAGATGAATCCGGCGATGGGTTCGAGCAGAGGTTTCGTGGCCCTGCCGGTTCTCGGAAACTTCAATCTCGGCGTGGAGTCGAATCTCGGGCTTTCGTCCGTGCTCTATCCGAAGCAGGACGGGAGCGGGCTCACGACTTTCCTCAATTCCGAAGTCGACACGAAGACCGCTCTCGCCAAGTTCGACGCGAGGAACAGCATAAACACGAACACTGACCTCTCCCTCATAGCTTTCGGATTCTGGGGTAAGAAGGGCAGGATGTTCCACACTGTGGACCTGTCGCTGAAGGCTGACGTCGCGGCGACGCTCCCCTACGACCTCTTCCGATTCGCAAAGGAGGGCTCCGTGAACGGGAATGTCTTCGACCTCGGGGACACGGGCGTGAAACTGGGTTCGCATCTTTCTCTGGCCTACGGAGTCTCGCTTCCGATCGGGAAATATGTCCGCTTCGGGGCGAGAGCCAAGTTCCTTATGGGAATCGCGTCCGCGGAGGCTTCGCTCAAGGGGACGAAGATCGTGACCGCCCCGAGCGGCTGGTACACGGAGACTGACGGCTCGGTGGAAGGCGGGCTTCCGATGGGGATGTATCTGCCTGTGAACGAGAAGAATTATGTGGACTGGAAGGGCATAGGAGACACTTTCAAAACTGATTCCGAGGCGATTTCGAAAAGCTGCAGGAATTTCGGCGGGGCCGTCGACCTCGGAGTGACGGTGGATTTCCTCAAGAACTTCACGGCTTCCGTATCCGTCACCGACCTCGGCTTCATCTGCTGGGACAACTGGTCTTCGGCGTCGGCCGCAAAGGACGCGGACGGCAATCCGAAGCGCACCTACGTGTTCAAGAGCGGCGAGGAGACGGATTTCAGCAAGCTTGGCGACAAGTTCCTCGACTGCCTCAACTTCAACGTGACGGAGAAGGGGGCGAAGAAGGCCACGATGCTCGACCCGACGCTGTATGTGGGACTTGAGTACCGTATGCCGTTCTACAAAAGGATGACGGTGGGGCTGCTCTCGACGACTAAGATCGCCGGGATATATTCCTGGACCGAGGGGAGGCTCTCCGTGAATGTCGACCCCGTGAACTGGTTCAGCGTGGCGACGAACTACGCCTATTCCACTTTCGGACATTCGGCCGGATTCGCCTTCACTTTCCATCTCCCTGGATTCAACCTGTTCGTCGGCACGGACTCGTTCCTCCCGCTGACGGAGGTGACCCCGCAGTTCATTCCGGTGAACCGGATGACGACATCGCTTACCTGGGGCATAAACATAATGTTCGGAAAATATCGCGGGAAATACTCAAACCGATAACATTCGGGGTTCGGAGACGCTCTCTGAACCCTGTTTCTAAATAAACATATATGTCAGTAGAAATACGTAAAGTCCGGACGAAGAAGGAACTCAGGGATTTCGTACATTTCGCGAACAATCTCTACAAGGGCGACAAATTCTATGCTCCGAGTCTCATAGCGGACGAATACAACACGTTCAATCCCAAGAAGAACGGGGCTTTCGACTTCTGCGAGGCCCAGATGTTCCTCGCCTACAAGGACGGGAAACTCGCCGGAAGGGTGATGGGAATCATCAATCCCCGCGCCAACGAAAGCTGGAAAGTGAAACAGGTCCGCTACGGCTGGATCGACTTCATCAACGACGAGGAGGTGGCAAAGGCTCTGCTGGACGCCGTCGCGGCCTGGGGCAAGGAACGGGGGATGACGGACATCGCGGGGCCGCTCGGATTCACGGATTTCGACCACGAGGGTATGCTCGTCGAGGGTTTCGACCGTCTGGCGACGATGGCGGGCATATACAACTATCCCTATTATCCGCAGATTCTCGAGAAGCTCGGCTACGTGAAGGAGACCGACTGGATGGAGTACAGGATCACCATCCCGGACGAACTTCCGGAGCGTTACTGCACCTACGCCGAACTTGTGATTGAGAAGTACAGGCTCAATGTCCGCAAGGTCACTCGCAGGATGATCGACAAGGAGAATTACGGACGCAAGTTCTTCAAGCTCATCAACGAGACCTATTGCAAGCTCTACGGATTCTCCCTGCTCTCGGACAAGCAGATTGACGCATACACGAAGCTCTATCTCGGTCTTCTCGACACAAGGATGGTCAGTTTCGTGGAGAACGACAAGGGGGAGCTGGTGGCGGCCGGAGTGACTATGCCGGACATCTCCGAGGCTCTCCAGAAGTCGGGCGGCAAGCTCTTCCCGTTCGGCTGGTATCATCTTCTCAAGGCCATCTTCTGGAAGCCGGGGGACACTCTCGATATGCTTCTGATCGGCGTGCGGGAGGACTATCGCGGAAAGGGGCTGCCGGCGGTGCTCGTCGCCGACCTCTACCCGCGTCTGAAGGCGATGGGATTCAAGTATGCGGAGACGACTTCGGAGCTTGAGACCAATGACAGCATCCAGGCTATGTGGAAGTATTTTGAGCGGGAGCAGCACAAACGTCGCCGCATCTACGCAAAAAAAATCGAGTAGTTTGCAAAAAAGGTGATTTCCGCGTTGCAGGGCTTGCCCGAATCCTCACAACCGAAAGGTTGCTGCGGTTTGGCCTTCGCCCTGAACTCCAATTTTTTATCAAACTACTATCCAATTAGGTATTATTGTTATGCCAGCGCCGTTACCTGAAAGAATGCGTCCCCACAGCCTTGACGGCTATGTGGGGCAGAAGCATCTTGTCGGCAGGGGATGCGTGCTGCGGAATATGATCGAGAGCGGGAATCTGACCTCGTTCATCCTCTGGGGGCCTCCGGGCGTGGGAAAGACGACGCTCGCCAACATCGTCGCGAAGTCGGCCGGGCGGGAGTTCTTCACTCTTTCCGCCGTGAGCGCGGGCGTGAAGGAAGTCCGCGAAGTCATCGAAAAGGCGAAGTCTCAGGGGCTTTTCGGGCGCGGCATCGCCCCGGTGCTTTTCATCGACGAGATTCACCGCTTCAGCAAGTCCCAGCAGGACGCGCTTCTCGGCGCGGTGGAGGACGGCACCGTGGTTCTCATAGGCGCGACGACGGAGAACCCCTCCTTCGAGGTCATCACTCCCCTGCTCTCCCGCTGTCAGGTCTTCGTGCTCAAGTCGCTTGACAAGGCGGATCTGGACGAGCTGCTGCGCCGCGCCCTTGCGGAGGACGGCATACTCAAATCGATGAAGGTCAGCGTCGCCGAGACCGACGCGCTGTTCCGCTATTCTTCCGGAGACGCCCGCAAGCTGCTGAACATCATCGACATCATCGTCTCGGCGCACAGGAGCGGCGATGAAATCGTGATTGACAACGCCCTCGTCACCGCCTGCCTTCAGGAGAATATGGCGG
>CAVIXF010000177.1:0-3154 GCA_963646585.1 Candidatus Gastranaerophilales bacterium HUM_1
CCAGGCTGAAGCACCTCTATCCTATATTGAACTTTTAAATGTTACAAAGTACTAGGAAGTAGTTCAACATCCGGTGAATCCTCGATTGCGAATGCAGAACGCATCATATGGTCATAGTCAATTTCAATACCTTCCTTGCATTTTTCATATATGTCGTTGACACTATATTCTCCGAGAGCCTTTTCAAAATCCTTCCATAAATCTGTCTCTATGCCGACATATTCCTCAAGGAAATAGATTAAATCAGAATGATCCGATGACTTGAGCCACTTATTGAAATCGCCCCAGGATGTTTCCATCCCGTGAGCGAGGTCGAATCCGTTACCGATGACCTGAAGGCAATGGGAGTATGTACACCCGAACAAATCACACATATGACCAGAATGACAAGGAAGGTGAAGATACAATCCCGGTATTTCCCGGTGTAGAATAGAATGTCCATTGGGGGTCTATTGTCTGCTGAAGTCCCGCACCTTATGATAATAACGGGCAGAAGCCATTGCCAAACTTCGCGCTTACGAAAAATTGAGTTAAACTATACGATGTTATAAAGTTGCTGTTCTTGAATGATAAACTGGTTTTCCAACCATATCAATAGTTCAATTTTCAATCGCCACTTTTCTTCGTTCGGCATAGCTCAAGCAATTTCCCAATCCACTCCCTTTTTCCCTCAGATAAGGCCTCATCTCCTCATCCACGAAACCCTGCTCCGTCTGGCTCGTCAGTCCATCTAAGAGATTTCAAACAAACTGCCGCAGTTTCTTTGACAGGTACCAGACTATCACTCCGCAATACTCGTGATACTGTCCGCCATCGGTCTTTCCCTTGAAGAAGTCTATCCTGTGCTCCAGCTCGGCACGCCTCCACCGGTTCTTTCCCAGAGTCTTCACCAGACCCTTGATGACAGAACTTCTGTTTGCGGCCAGCCGAGGGTGGTTCAGGTTCAGCACGTTGTTCAGCTCGTCATCGTATCTGCAATCGGAGGAGCAGATCCTGCCGTCTTTGGATGAATAGCTGATGGTGCTTATGACAGCCTCGTCAAAAGGGGTGAAACTGATTTCGCTGTCCCCTTTCCGTCTGTCACAATGGAAATTGCCGTCACGGTCTATGTCCCCGTTGCAGCACAGTATCATATTGGAGTATGACAGCGTTTCCTCCGGATGACCTTGCGCTATGCTGAGGCTTCTTGGCTTCAGATGTTCTATGCGCGTATCTGCCACAACTTCGGGAGCACAGCTTATCCTGCTCATACAGTAGCCGCAAAGCCCGCCCTGTTCTTTAAGAAGGGCTCTCCGCAATGCTGTCTTGTCTGCATTCTCATAGTCTATCCCCGGTGTCTTCTTTATCCGCGTCCATTCTGCCGGCTCCCTCCCTTTCGTTATCTTAATCATCGCCCTCCACATTGAAGTCCAACATCGTGCGAGCCTGAATAAGTTCGGGAATAGTGTCACCGAACTCAGCCGTCAAAGAATGAAGCTGTTCTTTTGCCTCGGCATAGCGATCATTGTCTATCGAGTCAAACAGGAGCTTCAAGCGCTTGTCAACCTCGGCGACACGCGATTCGCTCCCCATATACAACTCCAGTATGGTGGAAGCGTCCAGTCCGTAGGTTGAAATTGAGGATGAAGAGTACATCCCGTCCCGGTACTGCAGGTGAAACACTTTGTTCGTGTCATCCGTCTTCACGCTCGACATCACCAACGGCGCGTGGGAACTCACCACAAACTGCAGCCCGGGGAAAGTATCGCGCAATGAATTGAGCACCCTCAATTGCAGTTCCGGATGAAGATGCTGATCAATTTCGTCAATCAGCACCACGCCTGAAGTCAGCCTGCAACAATCTTTGCCATATTTCTTCCCGTTGAGAAGACAGCAGCGAACCGCAAGGTCGGTCACGATGTTCACCAGACGCTTGTAACCGTCGGAGAGATTGTCCGCCTCCACCTCGCGGCCGTCAACATAATGGAAAAAAACCTTCTTCTTCAACGGACGGATTGACATCCCGGCGATGATATTACATCCGTCCGCCCCCAATGCCTTTGATATGGCTTCGTCCACGGCCTCTGTCTCCATCAGAGACTTCTGTCCCTCCGCCAACACCATAAGCCGGTTCATCCAATAGTCAAAGAAGCCGTCCCCCTGCAAGCACTCATAGTAGCCGAAAGAGCGCGGTTGAAAATATTTCGCAAAAATGCCACGGTCAAGCTTGCGGCTGCTATGTATGTCCTCCGTCGAGAACGCGGCGAAAAGCGGCAAGGCGACACTGCCGTCATCGCCGGCGGCAAGCTGCCGATAGAGCATCCGGGTCTCGTCCTTAAGAGGCCTTATGCCAGCTATCGAGGTGCGATTCTTCTTCCCGGAACGGGACAGCGTGAGGTCGGGATAGTCCGTGAAACCGTATGAGATGGAGACCGGACGTTCCAATGTTTCCACACCGCCGTCAACCTCGCTTATAAAATCCTTGTCGGAAATCCCGATAAATCTGGTATTGCCATCCGAGAATCCGGAGAAGAAAGAACTCATAATCACTTTCAACCCCTTGAGGACAGTGGTCTTCCCGCTGCCGTTCACGCCGAACAGAAGGTTGACTGACGGCTTGAACTCAAGCGAATAGTCTTCGAAACAGCGGAAATTCGAAAAATGTATTTTTTCTATTCTCATATATGGTTGTCTTATGTTCATTTATCCGTCATTCCGTTCAACTTCACAAAGTTAATGATTTTTTAATCAGAGCTGATAGAACAGCTTGACGCGGTCGTTCAGTTTCCGACCACGGAACACGTCCTGATATGTCAGGCACTCTTTGGCCACAATTACCGGCTTGCCGAGAGAATTAAGACCCTTCGCGAGTTTCCGGTGCAGGTCGCGATAGTCGTCAAAGCGATTCTTCGACTTCTCCCCGAAGTCAAAGAGTATCTCGGCGAGAAAGACATCGACTCCGGTGTTGTCTCCGGCGTATGTCTCAGCTCCCATAAAGTGTGAGATCATCTGCTTGACACCTTTGGTGTAGCGGTGACAGAGTCCGCTTTCAGACGTGAGACAGAATCGGTCCCCGTCTTCCGGTTCCGTCGCAAGTTCCATCTCCTCGAGAGTGCCGCTCAAGAGATCATAAATGTCGTCATATACTCTTCGGCTTATTCCCGGGCACTTGCCG
>CAVIXF010000177.1:3358-4667 GCA_963646585.1 Candidatus Gastranaerophilales bacterium HUM_1
CAGAAACAGAGCAGTGCGACAAGCGCGGATGATGTCATTACAGTGATCCGTCGCCATTCCTGTGCGGAACCTCCGGCCGCCTCCTCGAACTTTTCTCTGAAACCGCTTTCAGAGGGGATGTTGAAAACTCTTGACACTGTCTCAAAAGCCCGATTTCTATCATTCCCGACCGGTTCTCCGAATGAAAGGGAATTTTCAGACGCTCCGTCTTTCCACTTTGTGCGAGATGCCATAGGGGCTCCCACGGAAGCGAAGAACTCAGCAGCATTCTTTGTCAGGTACTCATACGGAACACTATTATTATGAGCAATCTGCTGCATCGCCTCGACGGCATCCTGTTGTCTGTCATATACGACAACAGGATGTTGATTGCCATTAATGTCTTTTACCACGATATATTTTCATTTATCCGTCTTGCAGGGACACCTGCGATGACGGTGTTGGACTCGGCCGATGATTTTGTCACCACCGCATTGGCGGAAACAATCGTGTCGGACTCCAGAGTGACTCCTTTCAAGACGCAGGAATTGAATCCGAACCAGCAATGGTCTTTAATCACGATTCCCTTTGCCGGATTGATGCACTCACCCACCTTATAGATGTCGTGAGCGTCGTGATCCATAACAGTGACATTCCAGGAGCACACGCAGTTGTCCCCTATATCCACCGACTTTCTCACAATCAGCAATATCGGGCCGGTGCTCCAGAAGTGATTCCCGATATGAAGCGCGCCTCCGTTAGCGACCGAGATTTTACTTCCCGCACCGATGTCGGCATATCCGTCAAATACTATTGTTCCTCCATTCATATCAATCAACGAGGGATTCGCCCTCTGAGGAAAGAACGAGGCCTGAGTAAAGCCTATCTTGACCATACCAAGCCTTGGCTTGCAATTAAGCCGTACCCCCCCCGGACAAGTCTTCCGCGCAATGTGGTCTTTCCGGAAATGAATATCGGTATTCTTACGGCCTGCCGCCAGGGAAGTCCCGGGCGTCGCCATAGACCCTGTAATGCAGAAGCCGCGTGACCCGATGCCCCCGCTCGCGGAAACTGGACGCCAGAATCAGAGTCACGGTGTTCACGCCGCCCGTCAGCGCCGTCCCGGTGTAGAATAGAATGTTCATTGATAGTTATAAAGTTGCTATTCTTGAATGATAAACTGGTTTTCCAACCATATAAGAAATCAGATAATATAAGAACTGGCTGGGTTGTGTATTCAGGAACTCACTTATAAGCCACTGTTCCTTCTCATTCATAACAATGGTTCGTTAAAAATTAGCCGAGCCTAAGCGGCTCTGGCAGTAAATAA
>CAVIXF010000178.1:0-4657 GCA_963646585.1 Candidatus Gastranaerophilales bacterium HUM_1
AAATTGAACCGCGAGACATAGGCCCGCGCCGGGACCTCCCTTTTGCCGAGTTTCACGAAATCCGAGTTCTCCGCAATCGTCTCATAGACGGTCTTGTCCGGGTCTATGCTCTTGTGCTGCTGGTCCACATAAGCGAGCTTCACCGTGTCCCCGACCGTAATCTCCCCGGAATCAGGTTTCTCCAGTCCCATAATGAGTCTGAACAGCGTCGTCTTGCCCGCTCCGTTCGGGCCTATGACTCCGACGATTCCGGCCGGAGGCAGCACGAACGAGAGATGCTCGAACAGCAGCCTGTCCCCGTAAGCCTTGGAGACGTCGTTGAACCCGATGACCTTGTCGCCCAGACGCGGTCCGTTCGGGATATATATCTCCAGATTGGCCTCCTTCTCCCTTCCGTCCTCCGCCGAAAGCTTCTCGTACGCGCCGAGACGCGCCTTGGACTTCGCGTGACGGGCCTTCGGAGCCATCCTCACCCACTCCAGCTCGCGTTCGAGAGTCTTGCGCCGCTTGCTCTCCTGCTTCTCCTCCATCGCGAGGCGGCGGCTCTTCTGTTCAAGCCAGGAGGAATAGTTGCCCTTCCACGGAATGCCCTCCCCCCGGTCGAGTTCGAGAATCCAGCCCGCCACGTTGTCGAGGAAGTAGCGGTCGTGGGTCACGGCTATGACCGTGCCCTTGTACTGCCTCAGATGCTCCTCCAGCCACTGTATGGACTCGGTGTCGAGGTGGTTGGTCGGCTCGTCGAGAAGAAGCACGTCCGGCTGCTGAAGAAGAAGCCGGCACAGGGCGACGCGGCGGCGCTCCCCTCCGGAAAGAGTCGCGACCGGAGCATCGGCAGGCGGGCACTGGAGCGCGTCCATAGCCCTTTCGAGCTTCGCGTCGATCTCCCATCCGCCGAGATGCTCGATCTTCTCCGTAAGCTCGCCCTGACGCTCAATGAGCGCGTTCATCTCGTCGTCGGACATCGGCTCGCAGAACTTGAGGTTCACCTCCTCATATTCCTTCAATACATCCATAACCTCCTGCACGCCCTCCCGGACGACCTCGATGACGGTCTTGGACGGATCCATCTGCGGCTCCTGCTCAAGATAGCCGACGGAATAGCCCGGAGCCCACACGACCTCGCCCTGATACTGTGTCTCGATTCCGGCGATGATCTTCATCAGCGTGGATTTTCCGGAGCCGTTCAGACCGATGATGCCGATTTTCGCTCCGTAGAAGAAAGAGAGATATATGTCCTTGAGTATGACTTTGTTGTTCTGGGACAGGGTCTTGCCGACCCCGTTCATCGAGAAGATAATCTTTTCGTCCGCCATAGGATGATGAAGCTGTATTCTGGAATGATTCCAAATGGTGAAACCCCCGGAGCGGCCGCCCCGGAAGGACTGCAAAGATACATCCGATTGCCGAAAACCCGAAAAAAATCTTAACTTTGCGCCGCAAGCTCTCCGATGAGCATTGTGAACAAATAAAAATAGCACAAGCTATTTATTCGGTTGCCTGAAACCTGAGAAATTTCAAATACCAACACCGGATAAGTCAGTGAGTGCCTGCGCTCAGGCGCAGGTAAGACTTATTCAGTTGGTGGCATCTCAGGGCCTCAGGCGCGGGTAAGAAACTGCCTGCGTCTTTTGCGTCTCTGACAATCTCACCTCGAATAAGTTGCCTGTGCACAACGAAAGCGCAGAATGGACACCCAGATCAAGTCCAGGGAAAGGGTGTCGGCTCACGGCGAGGTGTTCACCAACCCCCGCGAAGTGAACGCGATGCTTGACCTGGTGAAGCCGGAGACGGAGCGTGTGGACTCCCGTTTCCTTGAACCCGCGTGCGGCGACGGCAACTTCCTTGTCGAGATTCTCCGCCGGAAGCTCGCCGTCTGCGAAGCCCGTGTCAGGGAGGGGCGGTACACCCGGCGTCAGTACGAGCACGACGCCGTCTGGGCGGTTTCCAGCATCTACGGCATCGAAATCCTCTCCGACAACGTCGCGGCCTGCCGGGAGCGTCTGCTCCGCTGTTTCACGGACAGATATTCCGCCCTCTTCAAGTCAGGGTGCGACCCCGCCTGCGTCGAGACCGTCCGCTACCTCCTCTCCAGGAACATAATCCACGGCAACGCGCTCACCTACAGGCGCGCCGACAGGCCCGAAGAATGGATCCGCATCAGCGAGTGGAGCTTCATCGGAGGCGACAGAGTCAACCGGCGCGACTACGAATTCTCCTATCTGGTCGGAGAATACGGGGGCGACGGGCTTTTCTCCGACTCCCCCGCCGAGACCTTCGCGCCCGTCCACTTCCTGAAAATCAACGCACTGACCTATGGAGACACGCAGCTATAACCCGGACGTGCTCAACTGCATAGCCAACTTGAGCAACGACGAGGTCTTCACCCCGCCGGAACTTGCGAACCGCGTTCTGGACCTGCTCCCGCAGGAGCTTTTCAGCTCGCCGGACAGCCGGTTCCTCGACCCGTTCTCCAAGAGCGGAGTGTTTCTCCGGGAAATCGTCAGGCGGCTCGACCGGGGGCTGGAGTCCCTGATCCCCGACCGGCAGAAGCGCATCGACCACATAATGCACGACCAGGTCTTCGGCATCGCCGTCACGGAGCTGACCGCCTGCCTTTCCCGCCGCTCCCTCTACTGCAGCCGGCACGCCGACGGCCGTTACAGCGTCTCGCATTTCGACGACGAAAGCGGCAACATCCTCTACTCCAACGTCCCCCACACCTGGGAGAACGGGAAATGCCGTTACTGCGGGGCCTCCCGGGCGGTCTATGACCGGGGCGAGGAGGCGGAGCAGTATGCCTATATGTTCATCCACACGGACAACCCCGCCCAATTCTTTGAAAATATGAAGTTTGACGTAATAGTCGGCAATCCGCCGTATCAGATGAGCAAAGCATCCGAAAACAACAAGACAAACGCCTCCTTCGCCTCCGCCATCTATCCTATGTTCTTTGAACAGGCTCTGAAACTCAGGCCGAGGTATATTTCTATGATTGTCCCCAGCAGATGGATGACACGGACGGGTCAGGGAATATCCGATGAATGGGTGGACAAGATGATTTCAGGCAATCATTTCATCGAAATGCACGATTTTCCGGATTCAACGGACTGCTTCGCGGGGGTTGACATTATGGGAGGGGTGAATTACTTCCTCTACAGTCAGGATTATGTCGGGAAATGCCGCTTCGTGCAACGACGAGATGCTGTACAGGAAATATGGACTCGACAAAGACGAAATCGCGTTCATCGAAACTATGATACGCCCGATGGAACAGTAATCAACGCTCTGATTTGATATATCTTACACCCCGATTGAAAAGATGTCAGCACAAGACCTGATCCGAGGCGGAGTCGCCGCCAGCCCGACCATCTACGCCTACGAACACATCGGCTACCCGCCGCACAAGGGCTGGCTCAAGGTGGGATACACCACCCGCACCGCGCAGATCCGGGCGAAGGAGCAGAACCGGACAAGCGACATCCCGTACCGGGTCGTGCTGAGCCGCCCCGCGATGCGCCGCGACGGATCCTCATTCGACGACCACACGGTCCACCGCATCCTACGTAGGAACCGCATCCTCAACCCCGAGGGCGAGTGGTTCGTATGCGACGCGGAGACGGTGGAGCGGGCGATAGCGGCCGCCGTCGAGGGGAGAGACGATATGACCGGACGCACCCGCGACTTCCGGATGCGCCCCGAGCAGGAACGGGCCGTGGAGAAGACCGCCGCCTATTTCGAGTCGTTCCGCAGGGACCCCGCCAACCTCGGGCTCACGCCGCACTTCCTCTGGAACGCCAAGATGCGTTTCGGCAAGACTTTCACCGCCTACCGGCTGGCCCTCAGGATGGGCTGGAGGAAAATGCTTGTCCTCAGCTTCAAGCCGGCCGTCAAGACCGCCTGGGAGGAAGACCTGCTCACCCACAAGGACTTCGATGGCTGGCAGTTCTGCCGCAAGAGGGAGGACAGGGAGTTCAACAGAGTCGACGAGAGCCGGCCGTTCGCCTGCTTCGCCTCCTTCCAGGACGTGCTCGGCAGGAGCGCGGCGGGCGGAATCAAGGCCACCAACGGATGGATACAGACCGTGGACTGGGACTGCATAGTCCTGGACGAATATCACTACGGGGCCTGGGGCAGGAACGCCAGGAACTACTACGACCCGAAGGACCCGGCCCTGCGCCGCGCCGAGGAGGCCGGGGAAATCATCAGCGAAGACGCCGACAGCCTACGCGAACTTGAGGCCCGGGAGATGTTCGACGAGGGTCTGATGCCGCTGCACACCGGAGCGTACCTCTACCTTTCGGGCACGCCGTTCCGCGCCATCTCCAGCGGGGAGTTCATTGAGGAGCAGATCTTCAACTGGACCTACTCCGACGAGCAGGCGGCCAAGGAGTCCTGGCAGGGGCCGGACAATCCCTACGCCCAGCTGCCCAAGATGGTGATGATGACCTACAGGCTTCCGGAGAGCATCAGCGAAATCGCCTCGCAGGGAGAATTCGACGAATTCGACCTGAACGAGTTCTTCAGGGCGGAGAACGACCGTTTCCTGCACGAGGAATATGTCCGCAAATGGCTGAGCCTCATACGGGGCGCCTACACCGGGGACATAGTCACGCAGCTGAAGCTCGGCTCCCGTAAACCGCCTATGCCGTTCTCCGAC
>CAVIXF010000179.1:0-4646 GCA_963646585.1 Candidatus Gastranaerophilales bacterium HUM_1
GTTCAGAAGTCTGGTTATATGCCAGACGTCATCTTTCCTGACCGGGAGATAAAACACGTGCCCGGTCAATCGGGAAGCTTGCTTGTAGCATTTTATCAGTTCGTCAATCTTCCTTTTATACGAATCGCTGTCAAACGCTCCCGGAGTCGCGTTCGAGACATTGACGCTCTTGACTTCGAACAGATGAATCCGGCCAAAGCAGTCCTCCATCACAAAGTCGGGATATGAGGTGTGAATGCCTTCAAGGCAATACTCGAACTTGATTTCCGAATTTGCGAGAAAGTTTTTTCCCCATAGATACTTCTTTGACGGATTGAGCTTGTCAGGCTCCGCAGTCCCGTCAGTGCGCAATTGCCCGGCATTCGGATTGGTCTTTCCGACTGTGACGGATGCGGCAACCCGACGTGATGGCGATTCATTATTGTCTTCTTTCGCCAAATCCTTTAATATGCTGGCCCATTCCCTCTCGGAATCACTGTCAAAGGCGAATTTGTCCGTAGAGACGTCTCGCCTCCAGACCCAGTCCGCTATGTTGACATAGTAGCCATTGTCCATATATGTGGACTTGACAGGGAAAGAGACTTCAACCAGTTTGCCGGCATCGTCTTTCAGCAGCTCCATACTCTTCCCGTAGTCGCAGACATATTTTGAATTTTCCCTGATGACTTTATCGATATTCTCGGCGAATTTAAGCCACTTGCAAGGTCTGTCAGCATAATCGTATGCCAAAGACTGCACTTCGGGTTCCGACTTCTTGAATTTACGATAGAGGGTGAATATGTCTGAATATCTGTTGTCATCGGAACAGCCAGCCATAAAAGCATTGATGTTGAATCCCGGCTTTTGGGTGAGAGTCCTGAGTCTGGTCGTCTTTATTTTAATCTTCCCGGTTATGTCTGACGGTTCATCAAACAGCGAAGCCGTAAACATCTTCTGCTTCTCTCTCTCCTTCATTCCCCATACCCACGCTTTCAATGCCAGTTCCTGCGCCTCGGATGACAGCTTTTCAAAATCAAGCAGACGAGGATTGCGTCTTACTCTTCCGACAACTTGTTCATCCAGTTGCTTGCTTTGGCTGTCCCTCACTTGATAAAGCATACAGGCACGCGGAATGTCCCAGCCTTCCGTAATGACCATCTTGAAGATGATTATGTCAATGGTGGAACCGTTCTCCCTGGCATAGTCCTTCCACTTCGCGACCGGCATTTTCTTCGCTTTGAAGAAGTCATTCGTGTTGCAATCTTTATCGTTGTCGACAATGAGCATCCATTTAAGATCCTGATGTTCCGCTTTGTTCAAGATGCCATAAATGTGGGCAAGTTCGTCATTCGCTTTGTCCTTGTTGGAAATCTGGATTATCAGACAAGGGTTCACGCCCAATTCATTGCGATAAGATTCTTTAATTTCCTCAAACTTGTCAATGGCGTCAGACACGTCACTCTCATCTTCAATCCATTCCACATCCTTTATCAGTTTCGCATTGACAGCCTCTGCTTCAGTTATCTCGACATCCGGATGCTGGCCACGCGCAAGATTGGGAGTGGCTGAACAATTCATCACTTTAGTGAAATATGCGGCAGAGAGCGTATCGAGGTTGTTGGTGGCTATATGGCACTCATCTTTTATGAGATAAACCTGTTTGTTCAGGCCATTTCCGAAAAGATTCCCGGTTATGGTCTGAAGGAAATTGTCCATAGCGCCCTGCATCAGGCGGCCCCCTTTCTTGTACAAATCACGGGGAAGTACATAAACATTATAGTCAGTAGGCACGAACAGTGCTTCTTCTCCGGAAATTTCGCTTGATATCAAGTATGGCCTGAGCGCTGTAAATTCTCCGGTGCTCCGGTACTCGCAGAATTTGTTGTAGTTCTGCTGTGCCAGACTGCTTTTTGAAAGAGATGAAACCAGAAAAATGACATCACTGTGCTGACCTATGATCCTGTTCATAAAGTCGGCCATCATATATGTTTTTCCGCTTCCGGTAGGTGCTTTGAAGGTTATCTCTTTTTTTCTTTCAATCTGTTCTGTGAGATTGGATACCGCCTCGTCGTGCAGGCGGATTATTTCCTGTAGCATAGGCTATTCCTCCTGACGTTTCTTCCAATCCGAATCACTCTCAATCTTACGCTGGGCAGCCTCGAAATTTTCACACACCCATTGTATCTTATCTTTCAGTTCTGCGAATTTCTCCTTGCCATACAGTGTTTCATCTATGACATCGAATGGGGTCTTGCCGCATATATGCTCGGAGTTCGACACGCCCTCTATCTCATAGACATCAAGGCTGCCACCGTATGGTTTATGATCTTTCGCCCACGCAAAATTCTTGGCGCCGTCGTAGCATTCTCCTGTCATTATCCGCTTCAGACGTTTCGCCGTCACATCGTATGCAATGCCGTCAGGAGTCGTGTCAGTTTTTTCATTGAGTTGACAAAGAATGAATGTGCGGTCGCCCATATCCTGCGAATTCAATTCAAGCACTGCGTGACCGGTGGTGCCGGATCCGGCAAAGAAATCAAGAACAGTGGAATTATCTTTAGTGCACACCAATTCGATTAAGGCTTTAATTAGATTTACTGGTTTAGGATTTTTAAAAATTCCATTCGCGCCTGAAATCACAGACTCAAGATCCTTTTTACCGATATTATTAGAGAATTCATTTTCAACATACATTAATGAGGAATATGCTTGCTGTTTCTTATCAAAGTACTGAAGTTCGGCTTTTCCTATTTTCTTCCTACATTTCTCGTATGTCTTTGTGTATATTCTATCTCCCTTGAGAACTAATAATTTGTTTTCTATCGCCCACTGGATATCAGATTGGCTCCAGCGCCATGTCCAATCCTGTTTTGCGTGATTTCCATTGATTCTTTTATTTCTGCTATCAGCATCACCTCCTGCGACAAATTCTTTTCCCTCAAAATTCAGTATATAATCCATCCCTGATGAATATGATAGAGAATCATAGTCCAATGTTTGTGTAACCTTATATTTCCCTCGCTCTTTAACAAATTCATCTTCTAAATCATAGCTCGTAGTGTCAGTGTCCTGAAGCTCGCACTGAATTTCCCTATTCATACTATAGGCTATGACATAATCGTGATTCTTATAAATGGTATTTGTTGTCTTGCCTCCTTTAATCGTCTGTCGGGGAACATTGAACAGGAAGGAACTTTCGCCAAAAACTTCATCAAACAAGCACTTGACGTATGCCTGATTTCTGTCATCAATGCTACAGAAAATGACGCCCTCGGTTGACAGCAGTTGCTTCGCCAACTCCAGTCGCGGATGCAGCATTGACAGCAGGTTGTCACGGGTCAAGGCGTTATTGTAATTGGTCTGGGCAAATTCGCCCATACTGTCTTTGCCGTATGGAGGGTCGATGTAAATGACGTCAATCTTACCCCTGTACTGTATCAGGAGGTTCTGAAGAGCGTCAAAATTGTCCCCGACAATCAGTTTGTGGTGGATCCCGCCCTTCCCGTCGCTGAAGCTCATCTCTTCATTCTTCTTGAAATACTTGATGGTGTTGCCGAACTTTTCGATGCGCTTGTCATAATGAAGCCCCGTGCGCTTATATGTCGTGCCCAGTTGAGCTATGGATATCGCCTCTGTGAGCGAATCTGCGTTCCGGATGAGTTTGATGAGTAAATCCGCGTTTGTCCTCTCCAGAATCTTGTCTTCAACTCTATGTTCAATCTCCGCCACTAAACTCTCGCGTGTGGCGATTATATTATTGCTTGCCATTTTTTTAACGCTCTAAGGTTAAAAAGATTTGTGTTCCGGAAACCGCCCGCTATGTCAAGCGGAACTACCTCATCAGGCCGTTAGGATTGTACCATATTGTTTTTTATGACTTAGCACATCATTTTGTCGATGCGGCGCTGGTGACGGCCGCCCTGAAATTCCGCGCCCAGCCAGGCGTCCACGATCTCCAGGGCGGTCTCAAGCGGGATGAACCGTGCCGGCATCACCAGCACGTTCGCGTTGTTGTGCTCCTTGACGAGCCTTCCCACCTCCACGTTCCACGCAAGCCCGGCGCGTATGCCCTGATGCTTGTTCAGTGTCATCGCCATCCCGTTGCCCGTTCCGCAGAGGGCGATGCCGAGATTGACTTCGCCGCGCTCAACCGCAATGGCGAGCGGATGCGCGACGTCCGGATAGTCCATACTCTCCGTGCTGTCCGTCCCGAAATTCACCACCTCGCAGCCATTGTCCTGCAGGTGCTTGACAATGGCGAATTTATATTCCACGCCCGCGTGGTCGTTGCATATTCCGATTTTCATTGTTTTATTATTTACCTCATACCGGGCGTATGTGACCGATGAGAGAATGAATATTAGACCCCAAAAGATGCTCAAAGTCTCTCTACGGCGGCGTCAATCCTCTTCGAGAACTCCTCGCGTCCGATGAGAGTCACGATGTCCGCGATGCCGAGTCCGCTGGAGGTTCCCGCGAGCGCGAGGCGGAGGCAGTTCATCACCTTGCCCATAGGCCACTCGTTGCCCCGGATGTAATCCTCAAGCGGCCCTTCGAGAGCCTCCTTCGTGAATCCTTCTCCTTTCCCGGCGGCCTTGTCCGCTTCCGCCCGTGCCGCGAAGTCCTTGATGAACTCCGCCACCTTGAGCATCAGCTCCACGTTCTCG
>CAVIXF010000180.1:0-4613 GCA_963646585.1 Candidatus Gastranaerophilales bacterium HUM_1
GCGGCGACTTCACGATGAGAATCATCTTTCCGTCCAGGGCGCCCTGCATCCCCGTTCCGGCCAGAATGGAGCTCAGAGTCTCTTCAAGCGATTTTCCGGATGGAGGTGTGACTTTCCGGTCGATGTCGAGAAGACTCTCATTATAAGCCACTGTGACACCAAGCTGGCGCTCAATGGTCTCGAATGCCTGCCGTACCGTCATCGGGCCTTCGGGGAAGTTCACGGTCCTGTTCTGGGCCTGAAGTCCCGTCGAGACGAGGATGACCAGTGCAAGCGAAATCAGATAATGTGTAATCTGCTTCATAGACTTGGTTTATGGAATTGTGTGGTTATATATTTGTATATGAATGAATTATATAATTTTTGGTCTTATTCGGGAATATGGGTTTATATGGATCTGTCCGGTTTCAGATTTGGCCGTCATCGTATGTATATGCAGCCGTTTTCGATTCTGTAGGACATCCCCGGCACGAGACGGCAGACCGCGTCAAGCGTCTTTTCGAGCGTCTCGCCGTGTATGAACTTGGCTGTCAGCAGGGTGGAGTCATATTTCCCGGAGGTGAGGTAGGTCTGGAGCCCGTATTTCCTTTCGATGGTCTTCGCGATTTCGTGGACTGTGGCGGATCTGAAGCAGAGGTCGCCCCCGGTCCAGGCCGTGTCCTCCGACGCGTTCACCGCGCTCACGCTCGCGCCGCCGCTTCCCCTGAGGTATTCAAGCCGCTGGTCCGGGACGAGGCTGACGCTTTCCCCGCTCCGCTTTATCAGGGCCGCGATGCTTCCCTCGCAGAGCGTCGCCGACACCCTGTCCCCGTCCGGGTAGGAATTGACGTTGAAGACTGTGCCGTAGACCTTTATGTCGATGTCGGAAGTGCTGACGGTGAAGGACGACTCGTCGCTGTGGGTGACGTCGAACACCGCCTCTCCGCTGAGATAGACGTTTCTTTCGAGAGGGGAGAATCTGTCCGGGTATATGAGCACGGAGCCGGCGTTGATTGTAACTTTCGAGCCGTCGGGAAGCACGACGTCGCGGGTCTCGCCGTTTTTCGTGCAGACTTCGCAGAGGCGGACTTGTCCGGCGGCCGTCTGGGCGGTGGTCTGTTCGGGGTTCTTGTGCAGAGCCTCGTGTACCGAAAGGGTCAGCCAGGGCACGGCAAGAAGAACGGCCGCCGCCGCGACGCCGGTCCGGGCGATGCGTATGAACCTGCGACGGGAGCGTCCGGCGCGGATGTGCATATATGCCCGCTCCGCCGCGTCGGCCGCCTCAATGACGCGGTCGAATGCTTCGTCAAGCTGTTTCTGGGGGAGAGTGTCGCCGGAATGCCTGTCCCATTCCTGCCGGATATCGTTTTCTGTCATCATAGTATGCGGTTTGAAATTACCCCGGCCGGAACAACTGTCCCGGAAATTTGATTCCGTCGTTTCGCGGACGGAAAGAGGGTAGTTCAGATAAGACGCAGAAAACGCCGCCCGCACCCAAGCGGGCACTGAAGATTTTTTACAGGGACATCGCGGCCAGGGCCGAGCGAAGCTCCCGGAGTGCGAGATTCAGATGATTCTCGACCGTCTTTTTCCGGATGTTGAGGGCTGTCGCTATCTCTTCGTTGCTGCGGTGCTCCAGACGGCTCAGTATGAAGATTTTGCGCCGCTTCTCCGGCATCTTCGACACAAGCTCGGCGATGATCGTCTCCTTGTTCTCGGTGTCGATGCGGTTTTCGACCATCTGGTCGTACGGCGCGTCGACGATGTCGGAGGACGCGTCGATTCTGTTTTTCCGGGCCAGGCTTATGACCTGGTTCAGGCACATCCTGTAGATGTAGGAGC
Organism: Candidatus Gastranaerophilales bacterium HUM_1; assembly: GCA_963646585.1. Lineage (GTDB taxonomy): Bacteria > Bacteroidota > Bacteroidia > Bacteroidales > UBA932 > Cryptobacteroides. The sequence goes on from CAVIXF010000180.1 coordinate 1,822, forward strand.
GGAGCGAGCTGATGTCGGGAAGGGCCGCCCGTATGAGCCAGAGCTTGATGAACACCTCCTGCGCCGCGTCCGAACTGTCCTCGTCCGTCTTGAGCAGGGATTTCATAAATCCGAAGACCGCCGGGTAATATGCGTCGAAGATACGCCTGAAGGCCGCTCTGTCGCCTGCGGCAGTGCGTTCCATCAGCATTCGTTCTTCCCGTTCAGTCAGCATATTATGTGGATCGACCTCGCAAAGGTAAAAAACTTTGCGAAAACGAAGGTGACTAAAAAGTCAGAATAACCCTCTGAGAATTGAGTGTTTGGAGACAAGGTCGAGGTTGACCTCGCCGAAAAACAAGAAAAGGGGCTTGACTACTACTTTTTAGTCAGCCCATTCCTTTGTTTCAGGCGGGTCGCCCCGACCGTGTTTCCAAATGCCCGTTTCCGGGAGGTGTTTCCGCTTTTCAGCAGCCTTCCGCCTGAAAGTTATTCGGCCGGAAGTTCGGAGACGCCGATTCCCAGCAGCTTCATCTTGCGGAGCACGGCCGGCCACTCGCTCTCCAGAAATTCGCGCCGGAGGCTTGACAGCACCTTGTCCCGGGCGTCGGGGGCGACGAAATAGCCTATGCCGCGCTTGTTGTAGATGACCCCGTCGTCGGTAAGTTTTTCGTAGCTGCGCATCACCGTGTTCGGGTTCACCCCGATCTCCGCCCCATATTCCCGGACGGAGGGGATCCGGTCTTCGCCCTTCAGAGCCCCGGAGAGTATTTTCTCGCAGACGACGTCCGCAATCTGGAGATATATCGATTTGTTCCCGTTGAATTCCATACCCAATTGTCTCAAGTATCTAACTTATTTAATGTTCGAGACTTATCTCTCTTTCCGACCTTTTAAAGCCCACGCACTGTTATATGCGTCAGTGCTTTACGGTTTTCACGCGGAGATATGCCCAGACGCAGAGACCGAGGGTCAGGAGGACGCTGAGGCTGTATGTCGGCCATTTCACGAGGCTTAGCGTCTTCTCCGGGTCGTCGAGGTCGATGAGCCAGTCCAGAAGCCCTTCTCCGAGATGAACCATCGCCGGGGTGATGATTATGCTCATCGCCATCGAGAACAGTATGACCACGAGCAGGGTCTTGCCGATTTTGTTCTTCTTGAAATATAGCGCGCCGCGCAGGAACGTCATCGTCCATCCGAGGAGGTTGAGAGCGACGCCCCAGAAAAGTTCGTGGCTTGAAAACACTTGAAGGTCAAGCTTTTCGTCAGTGAATGTGCACAATTTGTCGAGTTCCTTCGCGCCGCTTGTCGCAGCCGCGAAGAGCGATTCCCCGCAGTCCGGATTTATGAGGCAGAGGACTCCGTCGGCGAAGATGGATATGGTGAAATATGCGAGAGGGGCGAGAATCGCCGTGTTGATGAACATCGCGAGGAATTTTTCAAGAGGCGACGCCGGAATCAGCGTATAGAATCCGCCGCTGCGCTTGTCTGTGAAGAACCCGTATGCCTTTGACGGCAAGATGATTATGAGAAGGTAGAGCAGGAGGATGAATGTGATGCTCCTGCCGAGGAGTCCGTAGGAAGCCCAGCTGCCGTCAGTGAGAAGGCAGATCATTCCGCAGAAGGCGTAGGCGATGATTCCGCCCAGAGCGGTGAGCAGAACCGTGAGCCAGGTGTTGTTGAATGTGTTTTTGAGGTCGCTGGCGAAATATCGGCCGAACCGTGTAAAGTTGAATGTATCGTTCATAGTTATTGTGTTTTTGAAAATCTTTTTGGCCTATATCTATTTTTCATCGGTCGTGTACGCCCGGTACACTCCCTCTTCCAAAATAAATCTATCCTCAAAAATCTGATTCAAAACCTTATCAGGTGTGCTGTTGTTGCTGATTATTCTGTTCTCCGTGAAGCGGTTGCGTTGCTGAAATTGGCTTTGAACCACGCCTTGTTCTTGTGGACGGCGTTGAACAGGGCCTCGATGTTGACCTTGCTCTCGCGGCCGTCCGGGTTCGGGATGACCTGGATGCAGCCGCCCGGGATGAACTCGCTGTAGAGCGCGTCCGGGGCGATTTCCGTCCCGTAGTCGAAGAAGAGCTTACGGGAAATCTCCTCTATGCCGGCGTTGAGCAGAACGTCCTGACGGTCAAGGATTATGACCGGGTCTATCACGCTTTCGAGATCCTTCACCTGATGCGTCGAAATCACAACCATCGCGCTGTCGGAGGTGTACTGCATCAGAGCCTTGCGGAACTGAGCCTTCGATGGGATGTCGAGCCCGTTCGTCGGCTCGTCCATAAAAATGCAGTCGCACCCCGTCGCGAGGGCGAACGAGATGTGGGTTTTCTTCAGCTGCCCGGCGGACATCCTGTCCATCCTGTTCTCGCCCGGGACCTCGAAGAGTTCGATCATCTCCCGGAACGCCTCGATTGAGAATCCGCTCCAGAACTGCCCGTAGTTCAGCGCGAACTCCATCGGCTTCATCGCGTTCTCCGCCACCTCGTCGGCGAGGTAGTAAATCCGGGTGAGCAGCCCCGGCTTCCTGTCATAAGGCCTGCATCCGTCGATGTCGATTGTTCCGACCTGAGGCTTCTTGAGCCCGCAGAGCAGGGTCAGAAGGGTGGTCTTGCCAACGCCGTTTTCTCCGAGCAGCCCGTAGATGTTCCCGGGCTTCAGCTCCATCGAGATGTTCTTCAGCACGGCGTTGCTGCCGTAGGAGAAGCTTAAGTTGTTGATTGTAATCATTTGATGTATAATATTATATAAACCTTTTCGATAAGTGAGCGCAGTCCAAATTTATTTGAGACTGCCGAACGGAG
>CAVIXF010000181.1:0-4611 GCA_963646585.1 Candidatus Gastranaerophilales bacterium HUM_1
GCCTGCAGCCGCTGTCGCTCAAGACGCGCCGCGAGACCGGACGCGACCTGGCGGACGCGATTGACGCGGTCGTGAAGATTGTTGGCGAACCGGCTGCCGGGTCTGCTGTTGAACCTGTTGTTGAGGCAGTTTCCGAGCCTGTTGCCGAACAGACCTCCAATCAGGCGGTTGAACCGACTCCTGAACCCGTTTCCGAACCAGCCACTGAGCCAGTTGCAGAGCCAAATGAGGAGTCTGCTGCCGAAACAGTCGCAGAATCCGCTGCCAGTCAGGCGGGTGAACCAATTCCCGAACCAGTTTCCGAACCAGTTTCCGAACCAGTCGCAGAACCTGTGACTGAACCAGTTGCAGAGCCAGCTCCTGAACCTGTTACCGAATCTGCTGCTGAACAGGTTGCAGAGCCGGCAGCTGAGCCAACCGCAGCACCTGTAGATGAGCCTGTGGCAGAACCCGCAGCCGAACCAACCGCAGAACCAGCCGCACCGGCCGCCGCGAAACCGGCTCCGAAACCTGCTCCGGCTCCGGCCACGGCGAAAAAGCCGGAGTGGCGGAAGACGGCTCTGACGGTCGTGGTTTCGGTTCTGCTGTTCGCCGCGATAGCGTTCGTGGCGTTCGCCCTGCTCGCCCGCCTGTGCCCCGACTTCGTCGACAAGCTGCTCTACACGAAAGAGGAGCTCGAAATTCTTAACGCAGTCCTTTGACCGCCGATTGCATACCGACAGCTTCTCATATTTTGACGAAAATGTTTGAACTGATATATCCGCCGGCGCCGGCGCCGATGATTCCGGGACTCAAGGCCGGAGGAACGCAGGAGGAGTGCGTCAAAGGGGAGATTTTCCCCGTCGTCGAGGAGACCGGCCTGGTCATCGGGCGGGCTTCGCGGCGATACTGCCACGGAGGCTCGCGGATTCTGCATCCGGTCGTACACCTCCACATCATAGACCGCGAGGCGCGGATCTATCTCCAGAAACGCTCGATGAAGAAAGACATACAGCCCGGTAAATGGGACACTGCTGTCGGCGGGCACGTGGATTACGGGGAGAGCCTCGCCGAGGCGCTTTTCCGGGAGGCGGGCGAGGAATTGCGCCTCAGCCGCTTCAATCCGGTCTACATCGGGACATACACCTACGACTCCGAACGCGAACGCGAACTCGTGAACATCTTCGCGGCGGTCGGCTCGTTCAAGATAACTCCGGACAGGGACGAAGTCGTCGACGGGCGTTTCTGGACCGTGGAGGAGATTGACCGGGCGACGGGAAAAGGAGTTCTCACTCCGAACTTTGAACTGGAATTCGGGAATATAAGGGACAAACTCTTCGCTCTTCTTTGAAATGAAACCGATCCGTAGTGAAAATTCTGAAAGAGAGCGGAACTGTCGTGAAAATATGCGAACTAACAGACTCACAATAATATCCGAAGGCGACTACGGCGACGGCAGCTGTCTGGAGCGCATCGCCTCTGGGCTGAAAACCGACTTCCTGATGCTGGTCAGACCGGGGTGCAGGGTCGAGTTCGGGCGCACGGCCATTGAGCGTTTCATAAGCCTCGCGGACGCGACGGGGGCGGATATGCTCTACTCCGACTGCATCTCCGACGGGCGTAAGCATCCGCTCATAGACTGCCAGGCCGGGGCTCTGCGCAACGATTTCGACTTCGGCCCGGTGCTGCTTCTGCGCTCTTCGTCATTTGTCGAAGCCGTCTCCGCCCGGAAGAGGGAGGGGTGCAGCTACAGAGCCGCCGCCCTCTATGATGTCCGCCTCCGTATGGGGAGGATATTCCATATACGGGAATATCTGTATTCGTTCACCGAAACCGCGGCCCCGGAGGAGGGGGAGAGACAGTTCGACTACGTGAAAGCCTCCAACAGGGAGGTTCAGAAGGATATGGAGCTGGCCTGCACCGCCTTCCTCAAGAGAACCGGGGCATATCTCGGCCCTCGTCCCGACGCTCCGGCTCCGTCCGACGCCGCGTCGTTCCCGGTCGTGGCATCGGTGATAATCCCCGTGCGCAACAGGGTGAAGACCGTCGCGGACGCGGTGAGGAGCGCGCTCGGGCAGAAATGCGGATTTCCGTTCAACGTCATCGTCGTCGACAACCTTTCGGACGACGGGACTACGGAGGCGGTCGCCGCGCTGGCCGCCGAAGATGAGCGTCTTGTGCATATCATTCCGGAAAAACCGGACCTCGGCATAGGCGGGTGCTGGAATCTCGCGATTGACAGCCCGCAGTGCGGACTCTACGCGGTGCAGCTCGACAGCGACGACCTCTATTCCGGACCGGACACGCTCTCCCGCATCGTGGAGGCGTTCGGGAGGGAGCGCTGCGCGATGCTTGTCGGGTCCTATGCGCTCACGGACTTCAATCTGAACCCGATTCCGCCGGGGCTTGTCGACCACAGGGAGTGGACTGACGCCAACGGGCACAACAATGCCTTGAGAATCAACGGACTCGGCGCACCGAGGGCTTTCCGGACGGACATACTCCGGGAGATTCATTTCCCGGACACGAGCTACGGGGAGGACTACGCCGTGGGGCTGAAGCTGTCCGGGCTGTACCGTCTCGGGCGCATTTATGAGCCGCTGTACTTCTGCCGCCGCTGGGAGGGAAACTCCGACGCGGCGCTCGACATAGAGAGGCAGAACGCGAACAATCTTTACAAGGACAGCCTCCGCACCGCAGAACTCCTGTCGAGGATGGCGCGGAACAGGGACGGCGGCCGGGGCGACGGGCCGGAAACCGGAACAGACGCCGCCAGAACTGGGACAGATGCCGCCCGGACTGGAACTGACTCCGCCAGAATCGGAACAGACGCCGCCAGAACTGGAACAGACTCCGCACGGACAGAATCAGAAGCGAATTGAGATGACAGAAACTAAGAACGAGATTGAAAAATTCGTGGGCGACCAGCTCTCGCGCTGGCCGCTCGCCTGCGCCAATTTCCGGGCGCTCAAGTCGGTGAAGACCAAGCGTCTGACCGTGGGCGGACTGGAAGTCACGGTGCAGCACAATCCGGCGCGGATGATTTCCTCGGCGGCGAAGCTCGACAAGGAGTCCGTGGCACGCCGCCCCTGCTTCTTCTGCCACCGTTTCCCGGAGCAGACTTTCATCCGCTTCGACGGGCGCAAAGGCAAGAAATACGACATCCTGCTCAATCCCTATCCCATATTCCCGGATCATCTGGTCATCGCGATGACCACCCACTGCCACCAGTCGATATGGAACCGTTACATAGACATTCTCGACCTGAGCCGGAAATATCCTGACTACACCTTCTTCTACAACGGCCCTCATTCAGGGGCTTCGGCTCCGGACCATCACCATTTCCAGGCCGCTCCGAACGGGCTTATGCCGCTGGAGAACGACGTCCGGAGGCTGCTCCTCGGACTTGAGACGGGAAAAAGCCTGGAATATCTGACATCGATGCAGGATGCACGGCTCTATCACTACCGCAAGTTCGTGAACGGCGTCTTCGTCCTCAGCGCACCAACCTCGAAGTCGGCGGCGAAGCTCTTCTACAGGCTGCTTGACTGCGCGGACGTTCCGGAGGGGGAGAGCGAACCGCTTTTCAACCTCATCTCCTGGTATTCGGAGGGGGAGTACCGCTCCGTCGTGGTTTTCCGGACTTCGCACCGTTCGCACCACTACTTCTCCGACGGCCCCGACCATCTCACGATGAGCCCGGGCTGCGCTGATATGGGCGGCTGCATCATCGCTCCCGTCCCCGAGGATTTCGAGAAGCTCGACGACGCTCTTCTGGGCGACCTTCTCACGGAGGTGACTCTGACGGAGCAGGCGGAGCGAAAAATAATAAGGAGGCTCACCCGCGTGCAGCCGCACATCAGCGTGGGGATAATGTCGGCGGAGCGCATCGAGTTCAAGATGTATCCAGACGGGGGAGGCACGCGGGCGGCGACTTTCCGCGAGGGCAAGATCGATTACGACGGGGCGCTTTACGACGAGCTTTTCTTCGAGGAGCAGACCCCGTCCACCTCTTTCGCCGAGCCGACCTTCGAACTGCACGGAGTGACGATAGGGAAGGGCTTCCACTGGGAACGCACTGAGACGCAGACATTTGCCGGTGCGCTGAAGATAATCGTAGAGAACGGCCGGCTTACCGCAATCAACGTCGTCGGGGTCGAGGACTACCTGCTGAGCGTCATATCTTCGGAGATGAGCCAGAACTCGCCTCTGGAGTTCCTCAAGGCGCACGCGGTGATCTCCCGCTCCTGGGTGACGGCGCAGATCCGGCGCAGCGGTGAGTCCGCCGGCGACGACGGGGAGAAGGCCGAGCTGATGTCCTGCCGCAATGTGGAGGAGGTCGTCAGCTGGCTGGAGACCAGGCGCTTCGGGAGGCTGGCCGCCGTTTCCGGGACTGAATCGGCCGGAGGACTTGAAACTGTCGGAGGATCCGGAAATCCGGGCGGGTGCGGGAATATCCCCGGGTGTGAAAACCAGAATGGGAATATCTCCAGTTGCGAAAACCGGGGTGGAAACATCCCCGAAAGTGAAAATACGGGGGAACGGGAATATGTCAAGTGGTATGACCACAACGACCATCGGAACTTCGACGTCTGCGCGGATGACCACTGCCAGAGGTACCAGGGGCTGACC
>CAVIXF010000182.1:0-1097 GCA_963646585.1 Candidatus Gastranaerophilales bacterium HUM_1
CAGGCGGGGACGGCACTTTCGGATACGCTGACGTCGGGCTTTCCGTCGAAGGCTATGACGACATCTCGCGAATCGGCGGCGGCGAACTGATCGAGTGCCTCTCGGACGCATACGCCCGTTACGGGGACGACGACACGGTGATCCTCTGCCGTTCGAACAAGAGGGCGATAAAGTACAATATGGGAGTGCGCTCGATGGTGCAGTTCAAGGAGGAGCGGCTCGTGGGCGGGGACAGGCTGATGAACGTGAAGAACTGCTACCAGTTCTGCGACAAGCTCGAAGGGGTGGACTACATCGCGAACGGGGACATAGTGAAACTGCTGAGGATTTCGGACTATGAGGAGCGCTACGGGCTGAATTTCGCCACGGCGCGTCTGCTGCTTCCCGACTACGGCGACCAGGAGTTCTCCGCGAAGGTGATTCTGGACACTCTGGACTCCGAGTCCGCCTCTCTGACCTACGAGCAGCAGAATCAGCTCTACCTCGGCGTGGATGCGGACTATTCGCACATCAGCTCCAGGCGGAAGCGCTGGGAGGCGGTGCGGGAGGACAAGTATTTCAACGCGCTCCAGCTCAAGTACGCGGAGGCTCTGACCTGCCACAAGTCGCAGGGCGGCCAGTGGAGCTGCGTTTTCATCGACAACGCCTTCTGGCAGGATTTCCTGACTTCGGACGACTTGAAGTGGCTCTACACGGCTCTCACGAGGGCTGTCGAAAAGGTGTATCTCGTGAATTTCAAGGACGAGATGTTCGGATGAACGGGTTTTTGATTCTGGAATATAATTGACTGATTATTTGGATATGGAATATTAATGTTTGTTATATGAACAAAAATGTTATATGTGTGCGGGGGTTGATTCTGTGCGCCGTCCTGTCTCTTTCAGTGGCGGCGGAGGCTTTCGCACAGACCTCCGACGGGGTTTCGGAGCGGGAGGAGAGGATTAATCCGACATATTCTCCGGATTCGACGATGATCGCCTTCACCCGGGGCAATGACCTCTGGGTCGAGGACGTTGCGAGCGGGTCGGAAAGACGGCTGACCTCCGACGGAAGTGAGCTTATTCTCAACGGCTTCGCCTCCTGGGTCTATTACGAGG
>CAVIXF010000182.1:1107-4590 GCA_963646585.1 Candidatus Gastranaerophilales bacterium HUM_1
TCTCCGGACAGCCGCAAGCTCGGGTTCTACCGCTTCGACAACACTGACGTTCCGTATTTCCCGATTTATTCCCCTTTCGCCGGACGCGACGTCTCCGCGCCCGGTCACGCGGGCTATTCCGGTCGTCTGAACAACACCCGCTATCCGAAGGCCGGGCAGGCGAACCCGCTTGTGCGCATCGGATTCGTCGATGCGGCGCCGGCGGTTCCGTCTGCGGCCGGCATAGTCTGGGCGGATTTCCCGGTTATGGGCGGGACTTCGGCGACGGCGACCGAGGGCTGCACCCCGGCGTCCTCTTACGGCGAGGGGAACATCTGCGACGGCTATTTCGGAATCCCGTTCTGGAGCGCGGACAGCCGCGGCTTCTACGTTCCGACCCTGCCGAGAATCCAGAACGACCTCAGTCTCTTCGCGGTAAACGCATCGACCGGAGAGAAGCGTCTGATTTACAACGAGAAATACCCGACCTGGCTGAGCTGGTTCGACAGTATGGAATTCGGCGCGGAGGGGCTGTACGTCGCCCGCCGCTTCGAGACGGGCTGGGACCAGATCTATTTCATATCCTACGACGGCTCGGCGGTGAGGCGGCTGACGGACAGCAGGCTCTGGTCGGCGACCGTCCTCAAGGCCGACGAGAAGGGCGGGAAGCTCTATTTCTCCGCCAAGCTTGACGGCGCGCCCCGCGTGACGGTCTTCTCCATCGACATTCCACGCGGCATCGCACGCGCCGGGAGGAAATCGTCAGCCGGATCTGCGGTGGCCGGGACAAAGGGAAGTTATTCCGTGCCTGCTCCTCTGACCCCGCTTGAACTGAACGCCGCCTGGGTGAGATTCGCCGACGACGCGAAGTCATTCACGGCATATCTCTCGAACAGCGTGACCCCCACGAAGGAAGTCCGCAATTTCCTGAAAAACGGAAAAGTCAAAAGGATTGAGACGGTGAGGGACTTCACTCCGGAGAATTATGACGCATCCCGACATTCCCTTCCGCAGCTCATCACGATGACGACGAAGGACGGGTTCACTCTCCCGGCCCTGATTACGTATCCGAAGGGCTTCGACCCATCGGGGGCGGTGAAATATCCCGTGGTGATGGAGGTCTACGGCGGCCCGGACACCCCGTACGTGCGTGACTGCTGGGTCGCTCCGGACGAGACCAACCAGTGGTTCGCAGAGAACGGCATAATAAAGATCGTCTGCGACTCGCGTGCGGCCGGCCACAGCGGCAGGTCGGGGGAGGATCAGGTCTACAGGGATGTGACCACCCTGCCTGTCAGCGACTTCTGCGAATGGGCCGACTGGCTCGCCGCCCGGCCATATATAGACGCCTCCCGCATCGGCGTGGAGGGATTCTCTTTCGGAGGCACGATGACGGCGATGCTCGTGATGCGCCACGGCGACAAGTTCCGCTGCGGAATAGCCGGCGGAGGAGTCTACGACTGGGCGCTCTACGACAGCCACTACACAGAACGCTATATGGAGACCCCGGAGACCAATCCGGAAGGCTACGCCCGAGCCTGCGCCCTGAACTATGTCTCCGAGTACTATGAGGACTTCTCCGGCGACGGCCGTCCCGTTATGCTCCGCCTCACCCACGGCACCGGCGACGACAACGTCCACTTCCAGAACACCCTCATCCTCATCGACGCCCTCCAGAAGGCCGGCAAACGCTTCGAACTGATGATCTACCCCGACGGAATGCACGGCTACAGAGGCTCCCAGGGCGAACACTCCATAAACAGCGACCACGACTTCTGGCGCCGCAACCTTCTGAACTGAGCACCGAATGCCGCAAGGCGATGAGTCCGGCAACCTCCGCAATCGCGGTAATTTTATCAAACTTTTGATAATTATAAATATGATAATTATCTTTGCGGGAAATACGGAGCATATATGAAAAACAGTGAACTTGAGAATCCGTTTGTCGTCGGGAGATATGTTTCCGACAGGTATTTCTGCGACCGGGAGGAGGAGACCGCGTTTCTGATAAGGCAGATTGTCAACGGCCGCAATGTCGTGCTCATTTCCGACAGGAGGATGGGCAAGAGCGGACTGATACAGCACACGTTCGCCCGGAAGGAGATTTCTGACCGGTTCAATACCTTCTTCGTTGACATCTATGCCACCGGCAGCCTCGCGGAATTTACCTATCTCCTCGGCAAAGCCGTGTTTGAACGGCTCAAGTCAGGAAAGGACAAATGGACGGAGATGTTCTTCAGAATAGTGTCCTCGCTCAAGGTCGGGTTCAGGCTGGATCCGGTGACGGGGGAGCCGGGGCTTGACATCGGGGTGGGGGACATCAAGACCCCGGAGACCACCATTGACGAGATTTTCCGTTATCTCGAAGCTTCGGAAAAAAGCTGCATTGTGGCGATTGACGAATTTCAGCAGATAGGGGCGTACGGGGAGAAGAACGTCGAGGCGTTGCTCCGGACGAAAATACAGATGTGCAGGACGACGCAGTTCATATTCTCCGGAAGTAAGCGCCATCTTATGGGCAATATGTTCCATTCTCCGGCGAAGCCTTTTTACCATAGCGCGATCAGTATGGGGCTGGACGCCATTGACCTTGAGAAATATTCGGCATTCGCCGTCAGGCTGTTCCGTGAGGGCGGCCGGGAGATAGAGGAAAGTGTCGTGTCATCCGTCTATGGGGAATTTGACGGCACGACCTGGTTCATCCAGATGATTATGAATGAGCTGTATTCTCTTACGCCGGAAGGGGGAGTCTGCACTCCGGATTTCATCGACGCGGCGAAGCGCAACGTGATTCAGGTGCAGGGCTACAGCTACCGCGAGATACTATCAAACCTTTCTCTCAAGCAGCGTCAGGTGCTTCAGGCTCTTGCGAAAGAGGGGGTGGTCAGAGGAATAACCTCGTCCGAGTTCGTCACGAAGCACAGACTCGGCTCCTCCAGTTCCGTCCAGTCCGCCGTGGCCCCGCTTGTCGAGAAGGACATCGTGACAAAGAGGGAGTCCGGCTACAGGATTTATGACTACTTCCTCGCGGAGTGGATCCAGATGAATTTTTAGCGATATCACCTGAACTCACTCGATATGAAACGGATTTTTTAGCTGGCATCACCTGAACTTTACTCGATATGAAACGGACTCTGACACCCCTGCTAATAGTTTTTGCGCTCGTTTTCTCCTCGGCGCACAGCTGCGGGGCGGCGGGTAAGATGGAGCTGCCGGCGGTCGTGGTGAACGACACGCTGCGGCTCGTGCAGTACGAAGCATACACCCTGCTTTACAACCTTTCGCACAAGACCCCGGACTGGGTGGCCTGGGAGCTGACCGCCGACGAGACGGAAGGGGAGCAGCCGAGGGCGTCCAAGTTCACCGTGGACTATTCCCTCGACTTCGTTCAGGCCGACAATGACGACTACCGCAATTCCGGCTGGGACAGGGGGCATATGGCTCCGGCGGCCGATATGAAATGGAGCGCGACCGCGATGAGGGAGTGTTTCTACTACACCAACG
>CAVIXF010000183.1:0-4561 GCA_963646585.1 Candidatus Gastranaerophilales bacterium HUM_1
CGCCAGCACCGTATCCGCGTCTTCTTCGGTGTATTCGTTATGAGGGATGGCGAACAGGATGTTGAGCATATCCTGAACATACCAGGTGTGCCCCGACATCAGGCTGTATATGTGATGGAACACCTCCGACGGCATCTTCTTCCCGGCTTTCTCAAAATGACGCAGGGCGAATTCCCTGTAACTGTCTTCCGGAATCTCCGAAAGGACGAGTTTCTGCGTGCTCTGATAAAAGGGTCGCCCGGAAGATGTGAAGATGGCGTCCATCAGATGCTTTTTACTGCCTGCGAATATGAACTTCACGTTGGGCAGGAACTGTATATATGAGCGCAACAAAGCCTCGACCCCCTTTTCCGGATATTCCGTAATCTGCTGAAACTCATCCAGAGCTATGTAACAGGTCTGTCCGGAATATTTCAGATACTGGAATATCTCATCCAGTCCGGCCTCTGTCCGGGAGTCCTGAAGCTCTATCGACACGGCGGGCGCATTGCTCAAAGGGTCGAGCGAAAGGACGGGGCGGAGACTTTTGAAAAAACCGAGAATCTTCTTCTGGACGCTCTCTTTTGCCGTATCCAGCTCCCCGAGAATCTTCTTTGCCAGCAGAATGGTGAAATCGTGGAGGTTCTGCGTGGCAAAGATGTCAATGTAAATGCAGGAGATGTCCTTCGTGGCTTTTATCTGATGAAAGGCGTGAAGAATCAGACCGGTCTTGCCCATACGGCGCGGGCTGATAAGGGATACGTTTCTGCCGTTCTCAAGTGCGCCGATAAGCTTCTCCGTTTCGGCCGCCCTGTCACAGAAATACTCCGGGCCGATATAGCCCGAGGTAAGAAACGGATTGAATATGCCATTGTCAGCTTTCATACGGAGTTTATTGATTCCGCAAAGTTAAACACAAAAAGCGAAACATAAAAAGTGAAACGCAAAAAGTGAAATCGAGGTTATGATAGTGATATTCCGGCTTACCGGTAATACGCCTTGTACCACTCGGCGAATTTGCGCAGCCCATCCCTCAGCGGGGTGGAGGGTCTGAATCCGAAGTCCCTTTCAAGCGGGGCGGTGTCGGCGTAGGTCTCCGGGACGTCGCCCGGCTGCATCGGGACCAGCTCCCTGTGCGAGTCGAGGTCGAAGCCTTCGGGGAGGACGCCGGCGCGGACAAGCTCGCTACGCAGAATCTCCACGAAATCGAGCAGGTTTTCCGGACGGCTGCTGCCTATGTTGTAGATCCGGTACGGAGGGACTGGCAGGCCGTCCTCCCCGGTCCGCCGCTCCGGAGCGTGCGCCATCACGCGGACCAGCCCCTCGACGATGTCATCGATGTAGGTGAAGTCGCGCCGGCAGTTGCCGTAATTGAAGATTTTTATCTTTCCGCCCATGACAAGCCGGTCAGTGAAGCTGAAATACGCCATATCCGGGCGGCCGGCAGGACCGTAAACCGTGAAGAAGCGCAGGCCGGTCGACGGGATGTCGTAGAGCTTGCTGTAGGCGTGCGCGAGAAGCTCGTCGCTTTTCTTGGTGGCGGCGTAGAGGCTCACCGGGCTGTCGACGCGGTCGTCCGTCGAATAGGGGACTTTGGTGTTGCCGCCATAGACCGAGGACGAACTGGCATAGACCAGATGATCCACCCCATAGCTGCGGCAGGCTTCGAGGATGTTGTAGAATCCGACGATGTTCGTCTCTATGTACGCGTCCGGATCGGTGATGGAATTGCGGACTCCCGCCTGCGCGGCGAGGTTCACTACGACCGAAGGGCGGAACTCGTCGAAAGCCTTCCCGACCGCGGCCCTGTCGGCTATGCTCGCCTCGATGAAAGTCCATCTTCCGTCCGGCGAAGCGATTTCCCGGAGCCTCGCCCGTTTGAGAGCGACGTCGTAGTAGTCGGTGAGAGAGTCGAGGCCGACGACCCTTATGCCCTTGAAGTCCCGAAAGAGCCGTTTCACGAGAGCCGCGCCGATGAATCCGGCCGCGCCGGTCACCAGGACAGTCTTTCCGTCAAGCGATATGTTGTTTTCAAGCATAGTCCGAAACAAAAGTGAAACGCAAAAAGCGAAACATAAAAAGTGAAACGCAAAAAGTGAAATCACCAGAGGCGTTTCAAAAGACCTCCCGGAGGACCCGGCGGGGGTTGATTTTGAGTATGGCGCATTGCAGCAGCGAGACGGCCGCCACCAGCGCGGTCTTTACGCCTACCGCGCAGAAGATGTTGTCTATGTGGATGAGATAGGTTATCGCGGAGGTCGTCAGGACGAACAGCAGGCAGGAGACGACTGCGCGGAGATGCTCGATTCTGATTCTGGAACAGTACAGGTTCGCCAGCAGCACTATCGTGAACGTCAGGAAATAGGACAGGCAGGCGGCCCAGATTCCGAGGAGGCGCAGGAAGATGAGGTTGAACGACACGCTGAACACCGCCCCGGCAATCGTGATGGCCGCGTTCACCTTCGTCCTGCCCCTCGCGACCACGACCGTCGTGTACATCCTCCCCATAGCCGCGGCAATCGCGCCCATCGAAATCAGAGGGACGTAGACATAGCAGCCGTGGTAGCCTTCGGCCGTGAAGATCCGGAAGAACTCCTCGCCCAGACAGGAGAGGGCCGCCGCCCCGGAGAGGCAGACCCACAGCAATATGTTCCTCACGGCCGTGAACTTCTCCCCGAAGCCGTCCTTCCCGTATATCCTGAAGAAATACGGCTCGAATGCCTGATACGCCCCGTAAGAGACGATGTTCAGCAGCAGAGCCAGCGTGGAGGCCGTGGAGTAGATGCCTATGTCCGTCAGCGTCAGCTCCCGCTCCATCAGGACGCGGTCAAAGCTGCTGTACAGATAGAGGGCGACCGCGCCCGGCAGCAGCGGAAGGGAGAACTTCAGAGCCTCCTTCAGCTGGCTGACGTTGATGTTCCAGACCGCGTAGCGGTTCGTGACGGCGAAGAATATGACCGCGAAGATGAACGCCACTGTCAGATTGGACCACAGCACGCTTGATGCGTCCGCCCTGATGAAGACGACCGCGACCACCGAACCCGCGAGAGTGAACAGTCCGCTGCATATATTGATTATGGTCAGTGGCAGCGGGCGCTCCTGAAGCCGGAACAGGGCCGAAGGGAGATATTTGAAGACCGAGAAGAACGAAGTTCCGAGCCCCAGGGCCATATATGGATAGAAACTTACGTCGCTCTTCATTCCTTTCATAATGTACGGGCCTGCGGCGAACAGGCCTGCGGTCAGGAAGAGGTTGAACAGGATGATGAACAGGTCGAGGTTGCCCAGAAGCCGTCTCTTGGCCTCGTCCCCCTCCGTTCTGTAGTAGTGCACGAGGAAATAGGTGTTCAGCGACAGTATGCCGACGACCGCCAGAAGATTGTTCACGGCCTTGACATAGTTGATTATTCCGTAGTCCGCCGGCGCGAGATACGAAGTCAGTATCGGGAAGGTTATCAGCGAGAACAACCTCGGAACTATGTCCCCAGCCGCGTAGATGAGGGTGTTCCTGACCAGCGCCGGCTTACGCTCTTCCATTTTCCAGAATCTTCTCTATCGCCTCCTTCGCCCGGACGTGGTCGAACGGAGCGAAATATTCCGTCCCGCAGTTCTGAAACGGCGCCCGCATCGCTTCGATGAAATCGTCCGGAGTGTCAATGAGACTGACATTCCTCTCTCCGAATACAACCTGCATAACCTCGTACGATGATTTCTTGAGAATCAGGACTTTCCGCCCCATCTGCAAGGCCTCGAACACGGCCGTGGACTGAATCGCGAGCATAGTCGAGCACTCCTGCATACAGCCCTGGACGCTCTTCCCGTCGGTTATGACCCTGATGTTCGGATAATCGGCGAAGAACTCCCGGTACTCATCCGCCTGCCCTAACTGGTTCGGATGCAGCTTGAAATGGTAGCTGTAGCCAAGCGACTCCGGACGCCGCCTGAACATTTCGAGCAAGAAGTCCTTGAGGGCCATACCCATCTCATTCGAGGAGACTACAAGAACCCGCCTGTCCGTCTCCTGGCTGCGCTCCGCGACATCCTTCGGCGGAAAAAAGCTGTTCCCGACGGTTATCAGGGCCGTGTGCGGCAGATACATATCCCTGAACCAGAAGTCCGACAGGGAGAAGATATAGTCCGCATTGTAATTGTGTATGCCCTCCGTCCGGGGGTAGGAATATGCCATATGCCCGTCGTAGACGATTCCGTGGTTGAATTCGACGATCGGAATCGACAGCTCCCGCGCCGCCGCGAACATCCCCTTCTGCATACCCGTCTGCGTCACGAACAGCAGCCGGGGCGACGTCGTCCGGAAGATGAGGCCGTAGAACCGCTTCCCCCGATAGTATTTCCTGTATTCGGACCGGAGCCGCCTCAGTGACACCCTGTTGTCTTCGAAATATCTGTCTATGACTGATTTTATCCGCGTGAAGTCATAATCCGGAACTCCCGGGGTCATAAGCCTGAGCAGGAGCTCCGACGAGGAGAAAGTCACGATCTTTCCGTAGTCGTCACGGCCTCCCGTCGGGTAGAGCTCGTCGATCAGGCAGTCCTCCGGCGGCAGCAGGGAGAGGGTGTCGAA
>CAVIXF010000184.1:0-4524 GCA_963646585.1 Candidatus Gastranaerophilales bacterium HUM_1
GCGAATCTACTACCACCCTGTGACGGGGGAATATATCCCGGGAGGATGGCTGTACTATATGAATCCGAACGTGCCGTGGTCGGTGAACTTCAACTACTCGTTCTCCTACAGCCGGTCATATTCCTACCTCTCGGAGACGAAGCAGCTGATCACCAACCACCGCTACAACCAGACGCTCGGAATCTCGGGGAACGTGAAGATCACCCCGAAGATGTCGATAAACCTGCAGACGGGCTTCGACGTTATGGCGATGAAGCTGACCACCACGCAGATCTCCGCCACCTACGACCTCCACTGCTTCAACATCTCGTTCTCGTGGGTGCCGACCGGCAAGTGGCAGTCCTGGAGCTTCAGGATAGCCGCCAACGCCGCCGCCCTCGCCGACCTGCTCCGCTACAAGAAGAGCAGCTCATTCTGGGACAACAATTACAAGTAACATCGGTCGAACAGGCCTTGCGTGAAAATTTTTGAGCCAATTATTATTCTGGCGCAGTTTCAAAAGCGTGAACTGACCCGCTTTTGAAACTGCGCCAGAAAGTCAAAATACGAATGATATTTTCCCCATAAAGTTCGCCGGGGCCTGCGGAAAGACGCCGATGCCGCTCAGCTGTGTCCCGTCCGGATTCAGCCCCTTGTACCATACCGTGCCGTCTACATAGTAGAGGTTGTTCAGCAGGTTGTTGACGTAAAGCCCGAGGCGGACGGCTCCTCCGTACGCGAACGCCGTACCCCGGCGGCCGTCGAAGCTGAACTCGTGGGTGAGCGAGAGATTGGAGACGAAATATCCCGGGACGGAGCGGCTGTCGTTCCGCGTGTTGTCGACATATTGTTTCCCGACATATTTCCCGTCAATCGAAATCGTGGTGGTTTTCAGAGAGTTGCGGCAGAGCGTCGCGAACGGGCGGAAGCCGATGCGGAGCATTCCGATGACTGACGGGGACATCAGCATAGTCGTGTTGCCGAACCCGATCTTCTTCTGGACAGGCTTCCCGGCATCGTCATACACGGCCTCGCCCTTATCGTCATAAAGCTGGAACGACTCGCTGTAGTCCAGAACCCGGTTCAGGCTCAGAGTGAGGTTTCCCGCGACGGAGAACCATTTGAGACCGTCGTATGCGGCGGAAATCTCCACTCCCCGGCGGAATGCGCGGCCGACATTGTCCTTTATCGGATAGCCGGTGTCGGAAAGACGGCCTGTTTCGAGCAGCATATCCCAGTATTCCATAAAATAGAAGTTCGCTCCGGCGGTGAATTTCGGCGACGACCATTCATATCCGAACTCCACATCCACCATCTCCTCGGGACGCACGCCCATATTGCTGCCCGCCTCGATGTTCTCCTTTATGTCGGGACGGCCGGGCTCGCGGTGTCCCTGAGCCGCAGAGAGATAGGCGCGATGCCCGTCCTTGTGGAAGGTCACGCCGGCGCGGGGGTTGAAGAACAGCCAGTTGTGGTTGTAGGCCATATCGACGCCGTCCTCGTCCCCCCTGCCCCACATACGGAGATCCACATCGCGCAGCTGGAGGTCGAGATAGGCCGTGAACCATTCGAGCGGGCTGTACTCGCCCCTGACATAGGCGTTGTACTCCTGCTTGAGCGCGCTGTT
Source organism: Candidatus Gastranaerophilales bacterium HUM_1 (assembly GCA_963646585.1). Taxonomy (GTDB): domain Bacteria; phylum Bacteroidota; class Bacteroidia; order Bacteroidales; family UBA932; genus Cryptobacteroides. The sequence continues at coordinate 1,607 of CAVIXF010000184.1, forward strand.
ATTGTACCACAGGCGGTTCTCGTTGAACTTTTCGTAGGTCATCCCGTCCGAGGCATTCCAGTCCGTACCGAGGACGTCGCTCCAGAGCACTTTTCCGAAATGCCCGCCGTCATAGCGCGACCAGCTGGCGCCGCCCACGATGTCGAGCAGGTCTGACTTCCACCTGAGGTCGGTCTTGAGAACGAAACAGCTGTTGTCCATACACTTGTTTATGATGAAGTCGGAGGTCTTGAAGTCTTCCGGAGCGTATGCCGCGAGACCGTATTTCTTGAACTTCTTGCCCGTCTTGTACTGGTCGTACCAGCCGTCGCCCTTGGTGAAATTGAACGTCGTGCTCCAGCTCAGGGCATTCGTGAACTGGTGCGTGTAGTTCAGCTGAAGATGGTGCTGGGTGTAGTTGTCCGTCTCGTTGTCGTAGTAATGCGTGGAGTTTACAATCTTGTTCCCCTTCTCGTCAAGGACATAACTTCCGTCCGGGTCGCGGCGGTAGTCATAGTATTCGCCGGCGCTGTTGTAGCGGCGGTCGCGGGCGTAAGTGGCGAGGTCTATTCCGTTCCAGGTGATGCCGGTGCACTGCTTCCCCATCAGCCAGGTCAGTTTCAGAGAGTTGCGTTCGTTCATCCAGCCGAGAACCGCCATCGCCGACTGCACGTCCGCCTTCGCGTTGCGTATGTATCCGTCCGTGAAGTTTCGGGAATATGCGGCGTTGAAATACACTCCGGACTTCGTCAGCCCCGTGCCGGCGGCCACCGCCGAAGTGAAAGTGCCGTAAGAGCCGAAGCCGAAATCAGCGGTCGCGAAAGGATGCGCCCCCACCGAGGCCGTGCTCATATTCACGCTCGCCCCGAACGCCCCCGCTCCGTTCGCCGAGGTGCCGAGTCCCCTCTGGAGCTGCACCGAAGAGAGAAGCGTTGAGAGCGATGGGATGTTCACCCAGAAGACCTCCTGCGATTCGGCGTCGTTGAGTGTGATTCCGTTGAGCGTGACATTGATCTGGGAGCCCTTGCTGCCGCGCACCGTCATCTTGGAGTAGCCGAGTCCGGTCCCGCCCTCGTTAGTCGCAATCACGGAAGGCTGGAGGCTGAGGTTCATCGGGAGGGAGTTGACGGGGTTTGTCCGGACAAGTTCGTCCTTTCCGACCATCGTGTAGGTCACCGGGGTGTTCTCCCCTGCGCGTGAGGCGACGACCACCACGCTGTCAATCTTTTCAATCCTGTCCCCGTCGGACGAGTGGGCGTTCTCCGGGACATCCGGTCCGCGAAACGATGCGGCTGATGCCTCCGCCGCCGGAAGAAAGGCGCAGAGCGCCATAGAAACAAAAATACCTCGCATAAAGCAATTAATTAGTTATTAACACTATACGAGGGGTCGGACTGCCGGCTTCCGCATCTTTGCCGGGCATCATTGCCACGGCATCGCCGCTTCCGCACATCGTCCGCGATGAGATTATGTACATTCCCTACGGCGGTATTGACCGCGTCAGGTTCAATGGGTATGATCTCAACCTGGATTTTATCCAAGTACCCCCTATTTTTCATCCTCCCGCCCTTCCATAGAGGAAATGAGGAAATCAGTCCTGTCTGTAAAAGGCAAATAAAAGATGGAGTGCAAGGCTTGCGGTGAAGTCAAAACCGCAGCAACCTTTTGGTTGTGAGGATTTTGACAAGACGCATAACGCAGCAATCCGCTTTTATTTGTCTTTTACCTTTATTTCAAATAGTCTGGGCCACAGTTTGCCAGTAATATAAATCTTTCCGTCCACCGGATTATACGCTATGCCGTTGAGCACGTCAGTCTCCGGAGTCCGCAAATCCTCACCGAGCAGTCCGCCGCAGTCGATGACCTTCTCGACCGCGCCGTTTTCGGGATTTATCACTACGATGTCATCGGTGAGATAGACATTCGCCCAGATTTTCCCGTCAATCCATTCGAGTTCGTTCAGCATCCCCACGGACTTCCGTCCGTTCTTCACGACGATGCGCCGCTTGACGGAGAAATTCTCGTCGAGGAAATATATGTTGGAACTTCCGTCGCTCATTATCAGCGACTTTCCGTCAGTCGTAAGCCCCCATCCCTCACGGGGGTTGACGATGCTCTTCTCGAATTTCAGGGTCTCGGGGTCATAGACGAGGACGACATAGTTCCGCCAGGTCAGATAGTAGAGTCTCCCGCCGAAGATTACGGAACCCTCGCCGAAATATTTCCGGTCAAGGCTGAGACGGCGGCCGCGCTCTCCTGTCGGGATGTCGACTTCGCAGAAATATGACTCTCCGTACTGGCCCGTACTCTCATATAACTTTCCGTCGTGGAAAAACAGCCCCTGGGTGTAGGATTCCGTGGAATGAGGATATTCCTTCACGACCTCGACGGCGCAGCGCACGGCTTCCCCCGACGGGGCGGACTTCTTCTGTCTTCCCCCGCAGCCCGTCCACCAGAATATCGGAAGGACGAGCAGGACGGCCCTCAACGCATTCGTACCCATCACTTTGAAGCCTTTCCGGCGGTCTTCACGGCCGCCCGGGCATTTTCCATCGCGGCCTTGACGAAGGCGACGAAAATCGGCTGAGGGTTCTCCGGGGTGCTCTTGTATTCCGGATGGAACTGCACTCCGATGAAGAACGGATGCGTCGGAAGTTCGACGATTTCGACCAGATGGGTGTCAGGATTGCGTCCGGATGCGACGAGACCGGCCTTCTCGAAAAGTCCGAGGAAGTCGCTGTTCAGCTCGTAGCGGTGGCGGTGACGCTCGGAAATCTTGGTTGTCCCGTAAATCTTCTCCGCGAGCGAACCCGGCTTGATTTCACAGTCGTATGCGCCCAGACGCATCGTACCTCCCTTGGAGATGGTGCTCTTCTGGTCTTCCATAAGGTTGATGACAGGGAAAGTCGTGGACGGATCGACCTCAGTGGAGCAGGCTC
>CAVIXF010000185.1:0-4453 GCA_963646585.1 Candidatus Gastranaerophilales bacterium HUM_1
TAAGAATACTCCTCCTTTATATTTATAGGATGGGGATATTCCTCCTTATAAGGATATAGACACATCAAACCGCCCGATACCCTCAAAATTTTTTAGAAAAGAGCATCATACCGGAACCGGAATAGAAATAGGAACCAAACGGAATAGGAACCGTCAGACGAAAATCAGCAGCAGGCGGAGTTTCTTCACCGCGACGCGCATATACTTCAGAGCCCGGGTCATATACCCCTCCACCGTCTTCACCTCCAGCCCCGTCTTCTGCGCGATCTGGGCGTAGGTCAGCCCCTCTTTCCGGCTCATATCGAAGATTTCCCGGCATCTGCGCGGCATAGACGACGCGGCCTCCCAGGCGATGTCGATGAGCGTGTCCGTGTCGAACTCGTAAATCTCCTCGACGGCGGCAGAAGATGCCTCGCCGATGTCCTCGTGAATCCTGCGGGAGCGCAGCCTGTTCAGACAGCGGTTGTGTATCGCGCTGCGGGCGTAGGCCTCGAACGACTTCTCGATCGTGAGCGTCCCCCGGTTCCGCCAAAGGTGCAGGAAAAAGTCGAGCACGACCTCCTCCGCGTCCATCCTGTCCCGGGTGAAGAACTCGGCGTAGCGGAACAGCGGCCCGTACCACGCGTCGAACAGAGCCCGGAAGCTCTTCCCGTCGCCGTCCCTGCCGAACGATTCCCAAAATATGTCCGCCGTCTTGTCCATTTCCGTCAGCGCAATTTTCCTGTAAGCCCGCTGATTCCCGTCAGTCCTGTTTGCCTATCAGTCAGATTTTTCGTCACCCTTGTTCCCCCTCATCCGGATTTCCCGTCAGTGAAGTTTCTTTTCAGCGCAGTCTCCACCCACGCGAAGCCCGCTATCACCTCCCCTCAGCCGATGACGGGCAAAATTACAAAGAAATCGGGAATATCGGACGCGATTTCTGTGATTATGTGGCGGAGGAGGCGGAATCTCAAAGTCGGATATTTATTATGTTTTTGCATATATTTACATAATATATTATCTTTGCGGGCAGAAACGGAAAATATGGCTTCATTCAGAAAAGAGATGCTCGGACAGATTGAACGGATGGACACCGGGCGCATATTCACATTCCGGGATTTGTCGTTTGAGACTGGGAAGACGGCTAATGTTGCGGTGCTGCTTTCGGAACAGAGCCGCAAGGGGATGCTGGTGCGGGTTGAGAAGGGGGCTTATTACCGTCCACGGAAATCAGTGCTCGGATTGGGCGGACTGCCTGTTTATCAGGATGAACAGTTCCGGTATCTGACGGAGAAATTGAATGGCTACGTCACCGGGGCTTACATATACAATAAAATGGGGCTGACGGAGCAGGTCTCCGCGACAATAACGATAGCCGCTCCCGCTCCGGTGCGTCGTTTCCGTTTCGGGAATATGGACATAGAGTGCGTCAAGTCCTACTGCCCGAGCCGTCCGGATGAGGCCGAAGTCCCGTATCTGCGGCTGCTTGACGCACTTAAGGATATGAAACGCATTCCTGGAACAAGCGGTCAGGACATATACGATCGAGTCAGGAACAAATATTTCAACCTGTATGCCCAGCCGGAACTGAAAAAAATCGTAATTTTGGCGAAGAGTTACCCTCCGCGTGTCAGAAAGGTCGTGGCGGACATACTGGGAGATATCGGTCAGACGGAATTGCAGAAAGAAATGGCGGGGACAATCCTCCCCACGACGCGGTTCAACTTGGGCTATAGCCGGATACACACATAAGTCAGGATATTTGAGGAACTTAAGTCAGGGATATGAATTTACATTCGGACAGGGAGGCGTTCAAGGAAATCGTCGCATTGGCGGCTGAACATTTCGGTTACGAACAGTCGCACGTGGAGAAGGATTACTGGGTGTCGAAGATTCTGAGGGACATCTCCGAGTCGGAATATGCGGATAATGCATATTTCAAGGGAGGTACTTCCCTGTTTAAGGCCTACGGACTCATAGAGCGTTTTTCGGAAGACCTGGATTTGTTCGTGTTCACCGGAGATGTGAACGCGTCCAGGCAGGCGGAAAAGACATTGAACAGAAAACTTTCAAAATACATAGCCGGCCTCAACAGCGGGATATACCGGGGGGACTTGTCGGAGTCCGGCGGAAATTACCGCAAACTGTATTTTTCGTATGACAATGTGTTTCAGGCAGTCGGACTGAAAGAACAGCTGGAAGTGGAGATGAAATCCTGCGACCTGCAGGACAAGCGGCTTATGTTCTGCCCGTCGGACAGGAGGATTGTCAAGCCGATTGTGACCTCCTTTCTTGAAGACATCGGGCAGGAGGAACTGATAAGCGGCTACGGGCTGAAAGGTTTTGAGATTCAGTGTGTCAACCCCAGAAAGACCATCTGCGACAAGATTTCAAGACTGGTGAAACTGTCATATGCCGAGGATGCGGCTGTGCAGCTGGTCAAGCATATCCGTGACGTTTACGATCTTACGGAACTTTGTCGTAACCGGGAGTATCGCGATTTCCTGCATTCGGATGATTTTCCGGAGGCGATGTATCGCGTGACTGTTGAAGACCGTCTGAGCAAGAATTCACGTTCTCACCTGTCGCTGGCAGATGCTCCTATATTCAAGAATGCGGAGGCGGTTATGTCGCTGCCTGAAGTGTCTGCCGCGTATTCTGTCGATTTGAAGAAGCTGACCTTTGACAAGGCCGGGATGCCGCCGATAGGAGAGGCGGTGGAGATGTTGAGGAATCTTTACGGGATATTGATGCGTTTTGAGGCCTATCGTGCTGAAAGACTATGACCAGTCATCTTGTCCGGGTTCCGTTTCAGCCTGCCGGCGAAAAACTTCCGGAGCGGTCTGTTGCTAATGTCGGCGACATTCATTAAATTTGCGCCGTTTTCCTCACCGCGCACCCTGTCGGGGCAGACGGTTTCCGGGCGGACGCCGTTTCGGAGACATTTCCTGGGGGAGGGTGAGAATATAAGTCCCCGAGGTTTTGTATATTCTTGTCAATCAGACAATTGCCTAAAACCTTGGGAGCCGGAGAAATTGTCCGTACCGTGGAGACCGCTGAAGAGAAGCTCTGGTTCGCGATGGGCGCTCCCTACCGCAACGAAATCAAAGTTCAGAAAAAGCTCGAAGAGCTGGGCGTGCGGGTGTTCATCCCGATGAAGAACGACGTCGTCGAGCGTCGCGGGCGCAAGATCCGCGTCAGAGTCCCAGCTGTCAGCAACCTCGTCTTCGTGAACATCTCAAGAGCCGGAATGAGCGGGCTCAAGCCGACGGTGCCGGAAATGCAGTACAAGATTGTCCGCTCGTCGGACGGGAACCGCGTCATCACCGTTCCGGACAAGGAGATGGAGGATTTCATCGCCGTGACTTCCGCGATGGAGAACGACGTCGTCTATTACGCCCCGGAAGAAATCAGCCTCGCCAAGGGCACACGCGTGCGGATCATCGGCGGGCTCTTCGACGGGGCCGAGGGCGTGCTGCTGAAGGTGAAAGGCCACCGCAGCCGCCGTTTCGTGGTCTCGCTGCCCAATCTGCTGTACGCCGCCGCAGAAATTTCTCCCGACCTCATAGAAGTTCTCGGTGAATGAGAACCAGTTCCCGAATGTTATGCGGAATTTCCGGGACGGTTTCGGTTTTGTCAGAAAATGAACCTGATTCAGAAGATTTCAAACTGGTACTTCACGAAGAAGGCGCTGCCGTACTGGTGCATACTCGCCATTGACTGCGTGCTCGTGCTGTTCTCCGGTTACGTGGGCTATTACCTGAAACTCGGCGGGGACGCATTCACCGCCAATTTCTGGCAGATGACCAGGGCTATGCTCGTGGGGCTGATTCCTTACGGCGCGGCTTTCCGCCTGCTCCACACCTACTCCGGCATCATCCGCTACTCCTCTTTCGTCGACATCCAGCGGGTGGCTCTGGCCTCTTTCGCGGGGACTTCGCTCTTCCTGCTCATCGGCTGCGCCGTGAAATACATATTCCCGGATCAGTCGGCGCTGCTGTTCCCCTCGCCATACACCGCGCTGTGTATGTTCGCGTTCAGCGCCCTTCTGCTCGGGGCGGAAAGGGTGGTCGTCAAGCGGCTCTACGACTCCTTCCATCTGGACGGGGCCGTTCCAGTGGCCATTTACGGCGTGCGTGACGGAGGAATCAGCATCGCCAAGAGCATACTTGCCGTCAAGGACAAGCAGTACGTCCTCTACGCGTTCATCTCGGACGACGGCGAAATCAAGGACGGCTACCTGATGGGGCAGCCGGTCTATCAGAACAAACCCGGTCTCGCGAAATCGCTCGCGGGGAAAGGGGTGAAGGCGCTGCTCGTGCCGTACTCTATGGAGGAGCGCTTCCGGGCGGACTCCCGGATGATCGACGAGTTCATCACGGCAGGCATCCGCATAATGATGGGCGGCCGTCCCGAGGTCTGGAACGGGAAAGACGACGGAAAAGAAAACGGAAAAGAGTGCGGAACGGAAGGC
>CAVIXF010000186.1:0-4449 GCA_963646585.1 Candidatus Gastranaerophilales bacterium HUM_1
GTCAGGCTTCCTTCGTCAGTCGGTCATTACCGTGAGGTAACTCCCTCCATCCTCAATCGCCTTTCGCGCATCCATCTGAAAATCTTGGCGCAAGGCCTTTCAGCATTCTTTCAGAACGGGATTTCAGGTCGCCTTGCGGCTCTTGAAGCACCCCCGTTTCCGAAAGGGATTGCAAAGGTACGCCTTTTTTCCGAACCTGCAAATTTATTCGACATTTTTTTCAACTTTTTTTGACTTTTTCTCGCGCCACGGACAGCCCCGGAAGCTCAATCCCCTATCCCCGCGCAACTTAAACCCGCCGCCCGAGCCTCAACCGCAAGTCACGCAGCCAGGCCTCATCAGAGGCCCGTCCGGGCCGGGTATTTCTGTCATTGCGCAAGCAATGTCAGAAATACGGAAAGGCGCAAAGGACGCAGGGGTTTGGGGCGGCAGCCCCAATATGAGATGAAGGCAGGAGGCGTGACGTGATGTGGCATTATGCTAACAAGGCCTCATCAGAGGCCCGTCCGGGCCGGGTATTTCTGTCATTGCGCAAGCAATGTCAGAAATACGGAAAGGCGAAAAGGACGCCGGGGTTTGGGGCGGCAGCCCCAATCATATATGATGGTAAGGTTCGCCCTTGATTATAGTGAAAGCCCGGTAGAGCTGCTCCAGAAAAATCGCCCGCACCATCTGATGCGAGAACGTCATCCGGGAAAGCGCCAGAAGAGAATCACCCCGGTCGTAAACAGCCTTGCTGAAGCCGTATGCGCCTCCGATTACAAAGACAATGTCCCGCGCCGCTCCCCCGGACATCTTCCGGCCGATTTCGCCGGCGAACTCCACAGAAGTCGGGGTCTTGCCGCGTTCGTCCAGCAGAACGACATCGTCCGAGGGGCGTATATTCTTGAGTATCAGCTCACCCTCCTTCTCCTTGATCTGTTCCCGGCTCAGGGCTGAAACTTTTTTCAATTCGGGAATCTCCACAAGGGAGAAATTGACATAGTGCCGGAGACGGTCAACATATATCCCCATTCCGGCTCTGACCCATTCCACGTCGGTCTTGCCCACCGTCAGCAAAGTAATCTTCATACGGACGAGTCTTATGAGATAATCATCAGGAAACCGGCCCGGTTTCTACAGGATCCGGCGGAACGGGTCGAGAGAAAATCCGGCGGAGAGAGTCCTTCCGGCGGCTTCCTTCGCCCCTTCGAGAGACAGGTCGCGGAAATTTCCGCACTGCACCTCGTTCGCAGCGGGGACAGAATCCGCCTCAAGGACATCGTTAAGAGCCGCCACAAGCGCGTCACGCATCTCACGGACGTCGCGCTCGCCCCAGACGCTGACATAATAGCCCGTGCGGCATCCCATCGGGCTGAGGTCGATCACGCCGTCAATATGCCTCCGGAGGTTCTCCGCAAGCAGGTGCTCCAGCGCGTGAAGAGCGTCCGTCGGAAGGCACTCCTCATTGGGCTGGCAGAAGCGCAGGTCGAACTTCGTGACCTTGTCCCCGTGCGGCCCGTCCAGGACGCAGCAACGTCTCACGTATGGCGCTTTCACCTTCCTGTGGTCAAAGGTGAAACTCTCAACTTTCACTTCATCTTCCATATCGTCATAGTCATTATTACTGAACCATATTCATATATTCTCATATATTACTGAGCCATATTCATATATTCTCATATCCCCGATTCATTCCCCTATTTCGTCGAGAATCGCCCTCACCTCATCCCAGGTCTCGGCCTCGGAATGGCGGATGCTGTGCTCATATTTGTCGAGGCAGAGATTGTCGCTGACGATTTTCACGGCCCCGGCGAGCGGAAGAGGGAAGGCGGCGATGTAGTTCAGCTCCATATCGAACGCGCAAGGCTCGGTGATGTCCGTCTCCAGAACGAAGCTGTTGCTCGTGTAACAGGGGACCCCGCACGGCGCAAGCTCATATCCGTTTCTCCAGTCCGTGAACTCCACGACATTGTCCATCAGCCTGAATGTCTTTGATATCTTCACCACCGACCCCACGGGAATCAGATTGCTGCCGCAGAACCCGACGTTCACGATCTTCTCGTCCCGGATTCCCGGACGCATAAGCAGATTCGAGCAGCAGCGGATCACATTCCCCGCGCCGACACCGCTCAGGATGATTTCATATTCCCCGAGATGAGCCTCAGCCAGCCTCAGCTCATCGTCTGTCGCAACCAAGATTATCATAAAAAGCCGTTTTTGAATATCCCGGCAAAGGTAGTCAATTTCGTAATAACAGGAAAAAGGGATGACTAAAACCTTTTTAGTCATCCCCTTCACTATCGCACTCCCCACGTGGGGAGGAGGTTGTCATATCCTGCCAAAGCCCTGACAGGCGGAGTCGCATAAACGGTGCGATTGCAAGGCGCAAGGCGAGTACATAACCGGAGCAACCTCCCGGTTGTGAGGATTATGGACTCGCCGGCAACGAAAAAAGGGGATGGCCATTGGGGCCATCCCCTTCACTATCGCACTCCCCACGCGGGGAGGAGGTTGTCTTAAAAGGATGAAGTGCAAGGCTCGCGACGAAGTTAAAACCGCAGCAACCTTTCGGTTGTGAGGATTTTAACAAGGAGCGTAACGCAGCAATTCGCCTTTTAAGACAACCTCCTCGCTACATCATTCCGCCCATCCCGGCACCTGCTCCCCCCGCCGGAGCCTCCTTCTCAGGAATGTCTGCGATGGCGCACTCCGTGGTGAGGAACATCCCGGCGACTGAAGCCGCGTTCTCAAGAGCCACGCGGGCGACCTTTGTAGGGTCGATCACGCCGGCCTCGAACATATTGACATACTCCTCGGTGCGGGCGTTGAATCCGAAGTCGCCCTTGCCCTCGCGAATCTTGTTGACAATCACGCTGCCCTCAAGACCTGCGTTGGCGGCAATCTGACGGAGCGGCTCTTCGATTGCGGCGGCCACGATGTGGATACCGGTGGTCTCGTCCTCGTTGTCGCCCTTGAGGTTCTTCAGAGCCTCGGCAGCGCGGATGTATGCTACTCCGCCGCCCGGCACGATGCCTTCCTCGACAGCCGCACGGGTTGCGTTGAGCGCGTCCTCGACACGGTCTTTCTTCTCCTTCATCTCGACCTCGGTCGTCGCTCCGACATAGAGCACGGCCACGCCGCCGGCGAGCTTGCCGAGACGCTCCTGAAGCTTCTCGCGGTCGTAGTCCGAAGTCGTTCCCTCAATCTGCTTGCGGATGAGGTTCGCACGCTCCGTGATAGCCTCCTTGTCGCCCTGACCGTTCACGATGGTGGTGTTCTCCTTGGTGATGACAATCTTCTCGGCGTGTCCGAGCATATCCGGAGTGCAGTTTTCAAGAGTGAATCCCCTCTCCTCTGACACCACGATGCCGCCGGTGAGGGTGGCGATGTCCTGAAGCATCTCCTTCCTCCTGTCGCCGAAGCCAGGAGCCTTCACCGCCGCAATCTTCAGGGTGCCGCGGAGACGGTTCACCACGAGAGTGGTGAGAGCCTCGCCGTCAACATCCTCGGCTATGATGAGGAGTGACTTGCCCTCCCTTGCTATCGGTTCGAGAATCGGGAGAAGATCCTTCATCGTCGAAATCTTCTTGTCGGTGATGAGGATGCGAGGGTCGTCAAGAACTGCCTCCATCTTGTCGCCGTTGGTCATAAAGTACGGAGATATGTATCCCCTGTCGAACTGCATACCCTCGACGACCTTGACCTCGGTCTCGGTGCCCTTGGCCTCCTCGACGGTGATGACGCCGTCCTTCTTCACCTTCGACATCGCGTCGGCGATGAGCTTGCCGATGTAGCTGTCGTTGTTCGCGGAAATCGTTCCGACCTGCTCGATTTTGGCGAAGTTGTCGCCCACTTCCTGAGACTGCTTCTTGAGGCTGTCGACGACGGCTGCCACGGCCTTGTCGATACCCCTCTTGAGGTCCATAGGGTTGGCCCCGGCGGTGACGTTCTTCAAGCCGACGTTGATGATGGCCTGTGCGAGAACGGTTGCGGTGGTCGTACCGTCACCGGCCTGCTCGTTGGTCTTGGAAGCGACTTCCTTGACCATCTGCGCGCCCATATTGGCGAACCTGTCCTCAAGCTCGACCTCTTTTGCCACGGTGACACCGTCCTTCGTGACCTGAGGCGCACCGAATTTCTTGTCAATCACGACATTGCGGCCTTTCGGGCCGAGCGTGACCTTTACTGCGTTCGCAAGTGCGTCCGCGCCTTCCTTCATCTGTGCGCGGGCTTCCGTATTGAATTTTATTTCCTTTGCCATAGTATAAATTTTTGTTTGTCTTTTTTGTCTATATCCGTTTTCTCATCGGTCACATACGCCCGGTATGCTCCCTCTTCAAAAACGAATCTATCCTAAAAAATCCTTCTCAAAAACCCGGAGAAGTTTCGGGGGAATATCTCCGATTCCATCAGTCACATACGCCCGGTATGCTCCCTCTTCAAAAACGAATCTATCCTAAAAAATCC
>CAVIXF010000187.1:0-4409 GCA_963646585.1 Candidatus Gastranaerophilales bacterium HUM_1
GCTCTTGGTCGTGAAGTTCGGGACGAAGAGCTTGTCGAGGTTCTCGTCCTTCACGCCCGTGCCGTTGTCGTCCACCGCGATGTCGTAGAAGCCCTCGTCCGTGCTGTTCCTCAGGCTTATCACGACCTGGCCGCCGTCTGGGGCGACGCCTGCCGCCTCCTGTTCCCTGCGGCGAATCTCTATTGCCTGCAATGCGTTGGTTATCAGGTTGATGAATACGCGCATCAGCTGCGACTGCGGCGCGAGCACGCAGGCTCCGGAAAGGCCTATGTAGGTGATTTTGACGTCTTCGCGGTTGTCGAACATAAACGCCTGCTCCGCGAGCATCCTGTCCACGTCCACTTCGCTCGCCTGTTCGCCGTAGAGCTTGGCAATCGCGGAGAACCCGTTCGCCGTCTCCGCCAGAGTGTCTATGTGTTCGAGTATGACCTTCGCCGTCTCGTCGAACTTCGCGTCCCAGTCCGCGCTTCCGTTCTCGCGCAGACGCATAAGCTTCTGTATCTTGAGCTTTATCGGGGTCAGGGAGTTCTTGATCTCGTGCGCCACCTGCCGTGCCATCTCGCTCCACGCGCTGTCCCTCTCCGCCTTCGCCAGCTGTGCGCTGCTTTCCGCGAGCGCCCCCACCATCTTGTTGTAGGTCTCCACGAGGGCGGAGATTTCGTCGTCGCCCTTGTATCTGATCGGCTCCAGATTGTGGATGTCCATCCGGGACATCTTCCAGCTGAGCCGCGACAGGTGCCGGAACAGGTTGTCAGTCACAACGGAGCTTATCCTGATGGAAAGCAGCAGGAGCATAAAGAAGAGGCAGATTATGAGGCTCGCGTGCATCACCGCCTCGCTCTTGAAATTGTAGTCGTTGTCGGTGTACGGGCAGCCGGCTATCGCGACCATCCGCCCCTCCTCGTTGAAGACCGGCGCATAGAGCGCGAAGAACCGGTTCCCGGCGATCTCCTCCTTGTGTATGAAGTACCTCTGGCTCAGGTCGGTGATGTTCCTGTAGGCCTCGCGGTCGATGCGGCTGCCGACGGTCAGGCTTTCGAACATCTCCGGAACGGTGCTTAGGAAGACTTTCCCGGACGGCGTGTAAAGGGTTATGTCAGTGCGCGTTATCTTCGCCGACTCCGACAGCGTCCCGTAAAAGGCCGGGGTCGCGAGGTCACGGTAAGAGCCGGCGTACTGGCATTTCTTCTCCAGAAGAGCCTGCACCGTGCTGATTTTCGCGGACATAAGCCTTGCCATATTCCGTTCGTTCCTTTCATAGACGAAGACCACGCTGATGAACGAGATGGCCGCGAGGGTGAGGGTCAGCGAGGTGATGACCAGCAGGTTGATTTTCGTGCGGAGGAGGTTGCGCTCCGCCTCATTCCGTTTCCTGTCCTTCCTGAATACGGAGACGAGCAGGAAGGTGATGAGGAATATGAAGGAGAATGTCGTGAAGTAGGAGGCGAACTTGCGCGTCGGTCTGGATATCACCACGATCTCCCCGCTTCCGACTCTGGAGCAGAAGTGGTTGTAGCCTTTGTATCGGAAGAAGTCGTGCCCGTCGCCCTTCATCTGGAGAACCGCGATGTGGTCCGTGACGGTAGGGTAGGGGTAGTCCCCCTGGAAGGACTTCAGACGGTTGTTCCGGTATTTCGCGTAGGAGTAGAAGGACGGGATGCTGTTCCCGGAGATTCCCGGAGCTCTCGGGAGTATGCTGCGGTAGCCGTACAGGTCGGTCTCGCGGTTGCCGGCTATGCTGATTATCAGTCTGTTGATTTTCCTGTCTTTCTCCGGATAGACGAAGAGCCCGCAGTAGCCGTCCCTCCCCTCGCCGTTGTCGTGCCAGAAGAAGTGCGAGTTCATATGGATCTGCGTCCCGGTGGCGAGAATTTCGTCGAAGATCCGCCGGCCTTCACGGTCGCCGTCCCGGATTATGTTCACGCTGATGTCGGAGTCCTGCGCCGCCCTGCCGAGCCAGGCTTCGGTGACTCGGTTCCTGACCGGCCTTTCGCCGTGTTCGCCCGCAATCAGCGTGCGGATGACCGGGTCACCCGCGATCGCCTCCTCCACGCCCAGCAGCTGCATCTCCAGTCCGAGATTCCGCTCGATGGCGAGCCTGTCAGCCCATCCCCAGACGCGGCGCTCCTCCTTGCGGAAGCCGTACACCCCGGAGACGACGGTCAGGTAGAGCGCGCAGATGACGGCGAAGACGACCGTCCACAGCGCCGAGCGCGTGTTTATGCTCTTCCCGGTGAACTCCGTGACGACCACCTTGAAGCTGAACAGCTGGAAGAGGGTCATTATGATCAGGACTATGTAGGACAGGAGCGTGAGCAGCGAGAACCCGAAGTTGTCGTTGAATCTGAAGAGCTCCATCATCAGCCCCGAGTTGTATATGAGGCTCTTGAGGGTTATGTGGATGTATGCGCAGGAGAACGCCGTGAGCAGCAGCACCCCCGCCCCGTAGAGCAGGGTGAATCTGCGCGGCCGGCGGCTTCCGCGAAGTTTCCGGACGGCCTTCCGCCGCGTCAGATAGACCGCGAGCAGCAGCCCCGTCAGCAGCGTGTTGTAGAGCAGCAGCGCTCCGAGCGACGAGAGCACCGGGCCGTCTGCGTAGACGAGCGGGGAGAACAGCGAGTGGTCTATGGCCTCGCCTCGGAAGCCGGATATGCCCCCCGTGATCTTGAAAACCGGCTTTCCGAACACATCGACCGCCGTCCCGCTCTCCTCCGCGAGGGGAACGATGTCGTATTCGCCGCCCAGACGCAGTTTCGGGTTCACCCCGTTCCTCCCGGCGAGATGTCTTCCGACGATGAGGTTCTTTATTTCGAGTCCGGCGATTATCTTCGTCCCCCCTTCCTCCTCCACCGCCTTCACGAGGTACCATTTCGGGCCCATATTGACGTAGCTCACCTCTTTCCCGACTTTGTTCAGAGGGGAGTGGAGCCTGTTCGGGGAGTCCGTTATCCTTGCGAATATGAGTTTCGAGGATATGTCGTCGTTGACTTCCGTGAACTGGTTGTGCCAGATCTGAAGGGAGTCTCCGGAATATTTGTATATGACTATGTCGGAGGGCAGGTTCTCCACTTTCTCCGGATGGTCCTCCCTCTCCTCGGCGCATTCCTCTATGAGCCGGTCCATCACCTTGAGGCGCTTCTCCACCCGTCTCGACACCCGGAGGGCGGCGGTCTCGGTCCCGTAGGGCAGCAGCGCGAAGGCTATGTACAGCCCGGCCGCCACCGCGAGGCCTGCGGTGAATATCAGCCAGAATGTTCTATTGCTCAAATGTTTCTTCTTCATATCCGGACTGTTTTGGAAGGCGCATTGCCGCGTTACGCTCCCGGAGGGGCAAAGTTAGCAATTGGCTTAATATTTGCAAAACGCCCCCGCCGCAATCTTTCCCACAAAGTTTTTCGCAATGAGTTTTCGTGGCGTGAAAATACTTGAGGCCGGGCTTCTGGCCGCCCTCGTCCTGTGCTGTCCGCGTTTCGCGGCCTCGGCGCAGACGGTCACGCCCGTGAATTGCGGACAGGGAAGCGTGTTCGACGTGTTCGTGCCTATTTCCAAATACCTCGGCAGCGGCGACGCGGACAAGCTCTCCGCCTGGTTCTCCAACAGCGTCGAAGTTTCCATACTCGGAGAGTCGAACACCTGTTCGCGCTCCCAGGCCCGTCAGATTCTGAAATCATTCTACTCTTCATACACGCCGCGCTCCTTCGAGATCACCCACGAGGTCTCTCAGGCGAACGCAAACTACGCCGTCGGACATCTGAAGGCCGGCGGGGAGACTTTCCTCGTGACCATATTCCTTTGTATGAAGGAGAACTGCTACGACATTCACCAGCTGAAAATCGAGAAGCTGTAGCTTGTTGCGCGGCCTTTCCGGCCGTTTCCGTCGTTCTCTTCAGGATTTTTTAGAAATCTGAAGGTTTCTTATTACTTTTGCGGTGCAAAAATAAAATTCTATGAAGAAGATAATCGCGACCAGTGACGCGCCCAAGGCCGTGGGGCCGTATTCGCAGGCGGTTGAAGCCGGCGGGACAGTGTATGTTTCCGGACAGATTCCGGTCAATCCGGCCGACGGGACGGTGCCATCGACGATAGCGGAGCAGACGCATCAGGCTCTCAAGAATGTCGGGGCGATACTCCGGGCGGCGGGTCTGGACTACGCCGACGTCGTGAAGACCACCGTCCTGCTCGCCGACATAGCTGATTTCGGCGCGATGAACGCCGTCTATGCCGAATATTTCACTGAACAGATGCCGGCCCGCGCCTGCTTCCAGGCGGCCGCGCTTCCGCTCGGGGTCAAAGTCGAGGTCGAGGCCGTCGCTGTCAGACGGAACGGGTGATGGGGCGTAAGGCGATAATAATATATCTGTCCGTGTTCGTCGGGATGGCGGCGGGCATAGCCGTCCTTCTCGCCGTCC